>JAJFMO010000152.1 GCA_020697475.1 Paenibacillaceae bacterium
AAGGCGACCACACTCGCCCCCTCTTGCAAGAAGCGCTCAACAATTCCCCGGCCGATCCCTCTTGCTCCCCCGGTGACCAGCGCCCTTTTGCCCAAAAGTCTCATCTTAAGCTATCGTCCCCTCCTCCTGCAGAACTTGCTCGATAATCATCAGCGTCCTCTCGATATCCGCGTCGGTATGACTGTAGCTGATGTGATTGCGCTTAAGATTCATCGGCAGCTTGAAGATTCCCTTCTCCAACAGCTTCTGGCGGTAACGAATATACTTGGCGGCGTCGTTGTGCTGCAGATCGGTGTAATTGGTCGGCTCGAAATTCATAAAATACGTCGTCCAAACCGACCCGAACCCGGCGACATAAGCCTCCACCCCCAGCCTTTGATGGATTTCGCGCAATCCGTCGCGCATCTTCTCCCCCAGACGGAAAACATGCTCATGCACAGGCTCACGCTCCATCATCTCCAGGGTCGCAATCGCCGCTGCCGTCCCCACTGCATGCCCGTTGTACGTGCCGGCAAACCAGACGTCCCCGCCCGGATACGTATTGAACCGTGTCATGTACTCTTTCTTGCCGGCCACCGCGGCAATCGGAAACCCGTTGGCCATCGCTTTGCCCATCGTGGTCAGATCGGGCGTCACGCCGGCGACTGTTTGAAAGCCTCCGATATGATGGCGAAACCCGGTAATCACCTCATCGAAAATAAGCAGGACGCCGTGCTCGCTGCACAGCTTGCGCAGCCCTTCGAGAAAGCCCGGCTTGGGCATAACGCAACCGATGTTATGCGGAATCGGCTCGACGATCAGCGCGGCGATCTCTCCCTGAAACTGCCTGAACGTCTCAGCCACGCCGGGCAAATCGTTGAAGTCGCAGACAAGCGTCTCGTCGATCGCCGCTTCCAGCATGCCGGCCGAGCCCGGATCGCGCTTGCCGATCATGTCCCAGCTGCTCAGCATATTGCGGGCGACGTAATCGTGCCAGCCGTGGTAGCAGCCCTGGAACTTCACCAGCTTGACGCGGCCGGTGACGGCGCGGGCGAGCCGGATCGCGTGATACGTCGCTTCCGAGCCGGAGTTGCAGAACAGTACCTGTTCGGCCGATGGCACGTGGCGGCAAATTTTTTCCGCGAGCTCAATCTCAAGATCGGTTGTGCCGACTCCGTACAGATCGGTGCGTCCAAGCGCCGCGACTACTTTCCCATTGACATAAGGGTGGTTGTGCCCGAGAATATACGGCCCGAACGCCCCTTGGTAATCGATATACTTGTTTCCGTCGGCATCATAGATGTAAGCGCCTTCTGCCCGGGTGAAGATCAGATGAGGCTCCACATTGCGAATCGACGTGTGGACACCGCCCGGAGCGGTCAAATTCGCTTTTTCATATAAAGCCGCACTCATGGGATATTGCACCGTTTTTCACTCCTATTCATATCCCCACAAAGTGGAGATTTGCTTCGATGCCGAGTCAGGTACTTTGCGGGGGCCCCGAAAAACTAGCGAGTCATTTTCCCCTGCGCCGGATCGGCTTAGCCGGGACTCCGACGACGACGGTATACGGTTCGACGGGTTTGACAACGACGGAGCCCGCACCTACGATCGACCCATCCCCAATATCGGCCGAGTACAAGATGGAGCAATTCATGCCGATATAGCAATCGTGCCCGATCGTGACAGGCCGCTTGTTCCCGCCTTGTCCGCGAATCGTATGATCTTTGTCCTCGAAAATGTGCGAATATGGGGTGATCGTAATATTTTGCGCCATCAACGTTTGATCCCCGATCGTGAGGCCTTCATGTCCGTGGAAGCAGCATCCGGTGCCGATGTACACCTTCCAACCAACCCGGATGAAGCCGACCTTCGTCTCCGAATCGAGATATACCCGGTCTTTGAGAATGGTCTCGGAGCCCAGGGTGATCCCTTGCTCGCCGCGAGCAATCAAGGTGACATGATCGCCGATGCGCACCCCGTCGCCGATCGTAATCCATTGCGGGTTGACGACTTTGACGCCGACGCCGATGCGGACGTTGTCCCCCATGGAGCGAAAGACGGACCGATAATAGTCGCATCTTACTTTCTCGGCCTGAGGATGGTCCATATGCATAAATACCGTGCGGTGGTACGCCTCGAGTTCGTCTTCGTTCAGGCTAGCGAACGCTTGCGTGAACATTCGGTTGTTGCCGTTGTAATCGTTCGGAATCATGGCTGCACTCCTCTCCGCTCCTTATTCACCTATATCCGGATCGATTGCTCGGAGACATCCCGCCAGTTTTTGCGGAAGTCAGGCATATCCAGCGGTCGGCCTCCGTTCGCCGCAGACAGCTCCGACAGCATCGCCACCGCCGTCCATTCGCAAGCGTCGTATACGTCGATCGCCGGTTTGGCGCCGCTCCGCACCGCTTCCACAAAGTCGTGCACGAGGAAAAAGTCGCCTCCCCAGTGCCCCGAAGCTTTCTGCTGCTCGGTCGCCTGCTTGTAGCGCTCGGGAAGGTAGTCGTCGAAGTAGTCTGCGAGCGGACGCCATTCGAGCTTGGCGGTTGGGTCGGCTTCCGAACGAATGTAAATTTTGGGCTGATCCCCGAGTCCACGCGCCGCCTCGTAGCACCCCAAAGTGCCCTGAAGGCTGTAATAGCGCAAATTGTGCGGGCGGTTGGACAGGCAGTCAAGGCGAAGCTTGATCAGCTTGCCGCTCGCCATCCGGCAGATGGTAAGCGTCGTGTCCTCTTGGCGGAATTCGCCGCTACCTGTATGCCAGCCCGATCCGAAGCAGCTCACCGACTCGATCCGATCGCCCTGGAACCATTGCATAACAGGACCCAAACTGTGCGTCGGATAGAAGTTCCCCCGCCTGCCCAGCTGCCAAAACTTCCTCCAGGAGCTGCGCGTCTCATCTGCCGTATCCCCGGCAAGGCGGCGGTTGTTATATTGAGCCAAGTTCCGGATGTTATGGATATATTCACCCTCGCCGAAATACACTTCGCCGAAGACACCTTGCTCCACCATGCGGCGGATCACTTGATTTTGCGGGATGTAGCAGTAATTTTCCGCCATCATGTAGACTTTGCCGCTGCGCTCCACGGTCTCGATCAGCCACCACAATTCCTCGAGCGTCACTCCGGCGGTGACTTCGCACAGCACGTGCTTACCCGCTTCTAGCGCCTGAATGGATTGCTGGACATGCAGCTGCATCGGAGTGGACACAACGACGGCATCGATGTCGGATTCCAGCATATCTTCGAAAACCCGGTATGTATGCGGGATTTGCAACCGTTCGGACTGCTCGCGCAGCAATCCTTCGTGAAGATCGCAGATGGCGACGACCTCCACGTTCGGCAATGAACGGAACCCGAGGATCGTGCTTGTTCCGCGCGCGCCGACGATTCCTATTTTTAACGGTGTCATGGGATCCATCAAACTCTTCCTTCGTATTCTTTTCCCCGTACCAGCGGGTAGGTCTTCTTGGTCTCGGGCGGCCCTACCCACTCCGAATCGGCGCGCATGTACGAGGTGACCAATCCCCGCCGGCGATGGGGCGACAAGTTCGGGCCGCTCCCGTGAATCGTGCAGCTGTGATGGAAGGCGCACCACCCTGCGGGAATAGCCGCCGGCACCGCTTGCGACGGATCGAAGCCCTGCACATGCTGGAATCCATCCGCCTCCCGCCGATGCTCCAGAACACCTTGCTTGTGTGATCCCGGGATATATTGCACGCAGCCGTTCGCCTCGCTTGCGTCGTCGAGCGCCAGCCAGCAGCTGATCAACGCCGCCGGTCGGATCGTCCTCCAATAGCCGGAGTCTTGATGCCAAGACACCGGGGATCCATGGTTGGCCGGCTTCATCAACGTTTGGTCGCCGAACAGTTTGATGTCCGGTGTACCGAACAGATCTTCAAGCACATCGAGGATGTTCGGATGGCGAGCATGCCGGGCGATGACTTCATCATGGCGGGACGCGCCGGTAATTTGCCAAACTTTGTCGAGCCGGGACGATTCCTGCTTGCTGTCTTCCATCCCGCGCTCCATCCGTATGCCGACCTTCTGCGACAGCGGGTCCTCCCCGGACGCCAAAGCGTCGATACGTTGGCGCAGGACGTTCAATTCTTCTTCCGTCAGCAGCGGGCCGACAAACAGAAATCCGTTTTGCTGAAAATGGTTGATCTCCGCTTCGCTTAATCGCATGAATCCGATCCTCCCGTAGTTCTGTATATCGAACCAATAAATGGCTACATTCCTACACCGAGAATAATATATGCGCCACAATATTGTCAATATCGATATTTCGCGCTCTCCCCTTGTTTGTTTCAACGGATTATTTTATGATAGGAAAGACGTTTTGTTTTATATACAGAACTAAATCAAGGCTGCAGGTGACCATATGGACGAAACAGAGTCGAAACAAGGCGCGAAATATTCCGTGCCGGCATTGGATAAGGCGGTCGCCATTCTCGAATTGCTGGCGCAATCCAAGGATGGCGCGTCGTTCGGCGAGATTATCAAGGAGCTTCAATTGCCGAAAACGAGCGTTTATACGATTTTGAACACGTTGGAAGGGTACGGGTTTGTGCGCAAGCGCAGCGACAATGCCTACGATCTCGGCTTGAAGCTGTACAGTCTGGGGATGACGGCGCTGCGGAAGATCAATGTCGATACGTCGATTGTTCCGTATTTGGAGAAGCTGCGGGACTCGACGCATTTTACCGTGCATCTTTGCGCTTATGAGAACGGGGAAACAGTGCTTTTGGAGAAAATCGAAGGTCCCGGCATGGTTCGCTTTCAATCGATCGTCGGCGAACGGAAGAGGATGAATACAACCGGTTGCGGCAAGGCGGCGGCGGCTTATTTGGGCGAGGAAGATTTGGAATTGATGTTCTCCAAAGGGTTGAATTGCTTCACCGCCAATTCGATCAGTACGGAGCCTGCATTCCGCGCTCATCTGAAGAAAATCCGCGAGTTCGGCTACGCCATCGACGATGAGGAAGGCGAGATCGGCGTGAGATGCATCGGGGTGCCGCTGTTCATGAGCGACGCGCGCGTGTTCGGGTCGATCAGCTTGACGACGATCAAGAGCAATCTATCGTTGCAGCAGGCGCCCGAATATGCGGAGCAACTGATGGCCGTCGGCGGGGACATTTCGCGATTGCTTGGGTATAAGGGGGAGTACCCGCGGCATCGGGGGTAGGCCGCTTCGGGTGCAGGGTCTCTTTTACGGGGAAAAAATGGGCGTCTGTCGGGCGCCGTCTGGATGGGGAGTGCGGCATGGGAGAGGGAGAGACTCAGGGAACTCGGGGGAAACATTTTTTCGAGGATCCGGGATTTTGGGGATTCATTCATCGTTCTTTTACGAAGTCGATCGGGTATACGGACGACGATTTGAAAAAACCGGTGATCGGCATCTGCAATACGTTCAGCGAGTTGAACAAGTGCCATTCGCACTTTCGCGAGCTGACGGAGTTCGTCAAGCGCGGGGTGTGGCAAGCCGGCGGGATGCCGATGGAGTTCCCGACGATTTCGATCGGCGAGCCGTACGTGAAGCCGACGACGATGCTGTTGCGCAACCTGATGGCGATGGACACCGAGGAGATGATCAAGGCGCATCCGCTGGACGGCGTCGTGCTGATCGGCGGCTGCGACAAGACGGTGCCGGCACAGTTGATGGCCGCGGTTAGCGCCAACGTGCCGGCGATCGTGCTGACCGGCGGGCCGATGCTCAACGGTCGGCTGCATGGGCAGACGCTCGGGGCGTGCACAGACTGCTACCGTTTTACGCTGGAGCATAAGGCGGGCAACTTGACCGACCGCGAGCTCGCCGAGGCGGAGAACGCGATTTGCCGCAGCGACGGGCATTGCATGGTAATGGGCACAGCCAGCACGATGGCGTCGATCGCCGAGGCGCTCGGCATGAGCTTGCCGGGATGCGCGGCGATTCCCGCACCGGATTCGCGGCGGCGCCACATGGCCGAGCTGACGGGCAAGCAGATCGTGGAGATTGTACGGCGGGATATTCGGCCGCGCGATATTATTACGCCGCAGGCGCTCGACAACGCGATCCGCGTGACGATGGCGAGCGGCGGTTCGACGAACGCGATCATCCACTTGGTCGCGATCGCGGGAAGGCTCGGCGTGCGGCTGCCGCTCGAACGGTTTGACGAGATCAGCAAGGAGACGCCATTCTTGCTGAACGTTCGGCCATCTGGGGCGTACCAGATGGAGGAATATTTCGAGGCGGGCGGGGTGCCCGCCTTGATGAAGGAGCTGGAGCCGCTGCTGCACGGCGGCTGCTTGACCGTCACCGGACGGACGGTGACGGAAAACTTGCGCGGCGTGGCGGTGCTTGGCCGCGAAGTGATCGCCCCGCTGGGGCAGCCGCTTGCCGCCGAGGGCGGCATCGCGGTGCTGCGGGGCAACCTGGCGCCGCGCGGGGCGCTGGTGAAGCAGACGGCGGTGAGCCCGCATCTGCGGAGGCACCGCGGCCGCGCGGTGGTGTTCGCTTCGCCGGCGGACATGGCCGCGCGGATTGACGACCCGCTGCTGGACGTCGACGAGCACAGTGTGCTCGTCTTGAAGAACGCGGGTCCGAAGGGCGCGCCGGCGATGCCGGAGATCGGGCAAATCCCGATCCCGCAGAAGCTGCTTGAGCGCGGGGTGCGGGACATGGTCCGCATCTCCGACGCGCGCATCAGCGGCACTTCGTACGGGTGCCTGATCGTGCATGCCGCGCCGGAAGCGGCCGTCGGTGGCCCGCTCGCGCTCGTGGCCGACGGCGACGAGATCGAGCTGGACATTGCGAAGCGCAGGCTGCAGCTGTGCGTGGACGAAGCGGAGCTCGAGCGAAGGCGGCTGCTATGGAGCCCGCCACCGCCCGCGTACGACCGCGGCTACGGCTTACTGTTCCTGCAAAGCGTGCTGCAGGCGGACGAAGGTTGCGATTTTGATTTTCTACTGCCTCCTGAGCTGCGTGAGGCAAGCGGTGTGAACGGATCCGGCGGGACGGCCGGTTCCGGAAAGGGGGAGCGGCGATGATCTTCGATAGCCATACGCACCTGTTTCTCCCCGGCCAAGTCGGCGGGGCTGCTTTGATCGCCGCCAGGCGCGCCTGGGGCGAGCAAACTACCTTCAGCGCCACCGAGGAGGAGCACGAAGCGTGCATCCGCGGCTTCGACGGAGCGATTGTGCTGGCGCTGGATGCGCCACGAGTCGGCATGGTCGTGCCGAACGAGGATGTGGCCGCCTACGTGGCGAAGCAGCCGGGCCGCTTGTTCGGCTTCGCCAGCGTCGACCCGAACCGGCCGGACGCCCCCGAGGTGCTGGAGGCGGCGGTCAAAAACCTGGGGCTCGTCGGGCTGAAGCTGGCTCCTTTCTACCAAACCTTTTACCCCGACGATCGCCGTTATTTCGACTTGTACGCAAAAGCCGACGAACTGGGTTTGCCGATTTTGTGGCATCAAGGGACGTCGTTCATCCCCGAAGGGTTTCTCGACGCGTCGCGTCCCGCGGCCCTCGATCCGATCGCCCGCGCATTCCCGCGGCTGAAGATGATCATCGCCCACATGGGCCACCCATGGACCGACGAGTGCATCGCCATCGTGCGCAAAAACACGAACATGTATATGGACGTCTCCGCGCTTGGCTCTCGACCGTGGCAGCTGTACAACGCGCTC
>JAJFMO010000153.1 GCA_020697475.1 Paenibacillaceae bacterium
AAGCAGCACCATCGCCGCGGCCATCGTCTCTCTCAGCGGCGCTTCGGTGGCGACACGGCGGTATCCGCGCTTGTGCAGCCCGGCGCCATCGGTCGTGTCAAGCGTCAAGGTGGCGATGTCTTGGAGCAGCGTCACTTCGACGACATAGCGTTGTCCGGTTTCCGGGAACCAGTCGGTGTGGTAACGCTGCTTCATGCTTTCCACGAGAGCTTTCTTGACGATTTTCTGGCAAGCGGGCACGCTGGTAAGCTGTGACTTATGAGAACGGCCCTCAACCGGAAAGCAAGCGTCGGCAGGCATCCATTCCGGCCAAGGAAGCGCCTTGGCGCCTTCGAACAGCTCGTCGAAGGTGTGGGCGGGAAATTCGCCCATCTTGATCAGCAGCCGGTTCGAGGAACGCAACCACAGGTTGCAGCGGCAGATGGCCGATTCGTCGGCTGCGAAGACGACCCGGCCGTTTTCTACTTGCATATCCTCGTAACCGAGATCACGGATTTCTTTGGCTACAACGGCTTCAAGCCCCATCGGGGCGGTGGCGATCAGTTGAATTTTTGACATTATCGTAACGGACGACCTCTTCTTTCGTTAGGTGGGTAGAATTAGTATAGTTCAAAGTTGGATGCATGCGCAAAATTATCATTGAAGGGCAGGAGATACGAATGTCTGATCCAAATGTGGAAAATGTTCCAACGGCTGAACAATACGTGGAGTCATTGTACGCTGCCGATCCGGTGTTGAAGCGGGTGGAGCAATCGATTCGCGAGAACGGAATGCCCGAAATTTCCATTCATCCGGGGTATGGGCGGTTGTTGACCTTGTTGGTTCGCTTGTCCGGGGCGAAGCATGTGTTGGAAATCGGCGCCTTGGGCGGCTACAGCGGTATTTGTCTGGCGCGCGGTCTCGGAAGCGACGGCACTCTGACTTCGCTGGAGCTGGAGCAAAAATATGCCGATTTGGCGCACAGCAATTTGCGTTCGGCGGGGCTTGGAGACAAAGTGAAGTACATTGTGGGAGAGGCGCTTGACGGTTTGCAGAAAGTAGCCGATCAGGGACGGCGTTTCGACTTTTTCTTCATCGATGCGGACAAAGGAAACTACCCCCATTACTTGGACTGGGCGATCAAGCTGGGTAATCCCGGGGCGATCATCCTGGGCGACAACGCCTTGATGCACGGCCGCTCGGCGAATCCGCAAATTACGGCGCCATCGGTGGAAGCCATGCGCGAATTCAACAAGCGGATCGCTGCGGATCCCCGACTGGAGAGCACTCTGCTCCCGGCTTATGACGGTCTTGTCGTAGCGCGCATCCGCTAACGGATAATGGCAGTCGAACGGCCGAATACCGGATTCTTATTTGGGGACAGTAATGTAGGACATCGTTAATGGATCCACGAGTCCAATTGACGTGTCCAAAATCGCCGATAAGGGAGCTGGTCAGCGTGCCGTTTGGTGCCCACGAGACGATGGAAGCCCATGAAATTTTGAATGAGAAATTGAACATGATCCATCATTTTTCATTTTATGCCAAGCAATGCCAGGACGGTCAACTGAGAGAAATGATCGATCGTCATTTGCAAACAGCGATCCAATCTTACGATCAATTAGTCGCGTACACGCATGATTACAGCGCCGCACCTACCCAAGGGATGCACGGGACGGGAATGCAGGGCGGTGCGGGAATGCAAGGAATGCAGCGTTATGCCGGCGGATTCGGGCAAGGGCAAGGGATGTCGTCCGTGCAGCCGAACCAGATTGCATATGGATTGCGGCAACCGGCTCCGGTCGCCCCGCAAATGCAAGGGGAGTTTAACGACAAGCAGATCGCTTGCTCTGTCTTAAGCTGCCACAAAAACTCGGCGAAAAACCATATGGCGGCTTCGCTGGAGTGCGCCGACCCGAACGTTCGGCAAATGTTGGTCGAAGGGGCGGTTGTCTGCTCGAACTTAGCATACGAAACGTTCCTGTGGATGAACCGCCAAGGGCAGTACCAAGTGCCGACGTTGCTGGACCAGACGGCCAAGACGTTCTTGCACACGTACCAGCCGGCCCAACAGGCACAAGGCTCGTATCAATAATCGGCGCATCGATGCCTGCCGAACGGGAGGGCAACCTCTCGTTTTGCAGGCGTTTTTTTTCGTTTATAGAATTTATAAGATCCAGGGCCCCGCAAAGTACCTGAATGATCTTCGAAGCAGAGTTAACGCTTGTTTAAGCGTCCGAGGTATCGGTTATGTGTTTGTACTGAGGAAGGAAGAAGACTCCGAGTGTTGAAATCTGGTATAATTCTAGCAAACGGATTTTAAGAGGATGGGTCAGGTCGGATGGTTGAGACGCGGTTGGAGAAGGAAAGGCAGAAACGGCAGCAGCAGCAGGTGCAGTCGATGAAGGCGATGAAGCGGGTCGGGGGCGTTGCGCTTATCGTGCTGGTGCTGGGCGTCGGCGGCTGGTTGGGCTGGTGGATGTGGACGGCTGGGGGAAGCGTGCCGGAGCGGGCGGACTTGGCCTCTGAGGAGGACGGCGCTGCAGCGCATCCGGGTGATAGCTCGAATGCTCTTTCGCCCCCTGTGCCGTCCGGCGATTCTGCTGCGACTGCTTCTTCGCCGAAGGCAGCACCACGAGGCGCTTCCGCTACCGCGGGCTCTGGCGGTGCTGCCGCGGGCGTAACCGGCGCTGCCTCTGGCACAGCCGGTTCTTCCGCCTCAGCTGTCGTCGTTTCGCCGGGCGCCACCGGCACCGCCACCACCGGCGCCTCGGCACCGCAAGCAGCTTCGCCGGCGAATGAATCGAAGGTGCGCCTCTCCTTCGTCGGCGACGTCTTGCTCGCGAGCACTGTCGAGACGGTCATGAAACGCAACGGCTTCGACTACCCTTATCGCGAAGTGCTGCCGCTGCTGCAACAGCCCGACATGACAATCGCCAACTTCGAATCGCCGGTGACGACACGCGGCACGCCGCAGCAGAAAGACTACGTTTACCGTACCTCGCCCAACGCTTTGCCTCCGTTCAAGGAAGCGGGCTTTGATCTCGTCACGTTGGCCAACAACCATACGCTCGATTATGGCGAACCCGGCTTGCTCGATACGATGAGCAACCTGGACAAAGCCGGCATTCTTCGCGTCGGCGCCGGACACAATGCCGACGAAGCGTTCAAGCCGGTTATCGTAAACAAGAACGGCATCAAAATCGCTTTTCTCGGTTTCTCCCGGGTCGTACCCGACAACTCCTGGAAAGCCGGGTCGAAGACGCCCGGATTAGCTGATACTTATGCGGAGAAGCGACCGCTTGACGAAATCCGCAAAGCCAAAGCCCAGGCCGATCTCGTCGTTGTTATGGTTCATTGGGGCATCGAACGCAACGACAAACCGGAAGCTTATCAAACGACGCTCGGCCATCATTACATCGACGCCGGCGCCGATCTGGTCATCGGCAGCCACCCTCATGTTTTGCAAGGGCTGGAGAGCTACAAGGGCAAGTGGATTGCCTATTCGCTCGGCAACTTTATTTTTACGACGAACAACGTTTCACAGACGCTGGAGACGGTCGTGCTCGACGCCGCCTGCAGCAAACAAGGGCAATGCGATCTGCGCGTCCACCCGATTTTCACCGAATACGCGAAGCCGATTCCAATGGACGAAGAGAAGGGGAAGAAGCTGCTGGAGCGGCTGACATCGATCTCCTTCCACTCTACGGTGCAGATGGACGGTTCGGTGAAGCCGGCTAATCGTTAGAACACCATTTTGGATAAAAAAGGAAGAGGATACCAATGGAGGAACTGAACCAAATTCGCAACATTTACTGCGTAGGTCGCAATTATCGGGCGCATGCCGCCGAATTGGGCAACGAGGTGCCGAGCGAGCCGATGCTGTTCGGCAAACCGACCCACGCTATATGCGCCATGGACGGCGGTGAGATCATCCTTCCCGCAGACAAAGGGGAGATTCACCATGAAGCGGAGCTGGTCATCCGCATGGCTCGTCCCTATAGTCCGGAGCTTAGCCTCGATCAATTGATCGACGGCATCGCGCTTGGGATCGATTTCACACTGCGCGATTTGCAGAGCAAGCTGAAAAGCAAAGGCCAGCCTTGGCTTGCCGCCAAAGGTTTCCTTCGTTCCGCGCCAATCAGCGCATTTCACCCGTTTCCTGGGGAGGATGCGCTCGCCAATGCGGAATTTTCGCTGCTTGTGGACGACCGTCTCGCCCAGCATGGGCACGTTTCCGATATGATTTTTCCGGTTCGGCAATTGATTGAATATACTTCGAAGCATTTTGGGTTGGGCACAGGGGACATCCTGTTCACCGGGACGCCCGAAGGCGTCGGTCCGATGGCTCAGGGCGACGAACTTCAACTGTTATGGGGAAGCGAATTGTGGGGCAAACTACGGGTGAACCTCGGTTAAGTCCGACTTGTTGGGGTCCCCGCAAAGTACCTCCATCACGTTTTGAGACGTATCTTTACTTTGTGGGGGATGTTATCCGAGTAATTCGTCTCGGTACTCTTCTTTAATTTTCAAAATTTTCGGCAATTGATCCATGAACGCTTGAACCACTTTCGGGTCGAAATGTTGCCCGGTTTCTTCGCGGAACAAATTGAGGATTCGTTCAAGCTCCCACGCCTTCTTGTACACCCGATCGCTCCCGAGAGCGTCGAAGACGTCGGCAATCGCCGTAATTCGCCCGTAAATATGGATATCGGTGCCCTTGAGCCCGCTCGGATAACCGCGGCCATTCCACTTCTCATGGTGCTGGGAAGCGACAATGGCTGCGGTTTTGATGATTGTCCGCTTCGAATTTTTCAGAAGCCCGTAACCGATCGTCGTGTGCGATTTCATAATTTCAAACTCTTCGTCCGTCAGCTTACCCGGTTTCTTCAGCACGGCGTCGGGGATCGCCACTTTGCCAATGTCATGCATGGGTGAAGCCATCTTTAACAGCTCGGCTTCTTCCTGTCCCATCCCCAGACTGAGGGCGATCAAATAGGAATATTCGGCTACGCGCTTGACGTGATTGCCGGTTTCCTTGGAACGGCTTTCACCGATTTCCCCCATCGTAAAAATAATTTCTTTCTGCGTCTCCTCGATTTCCTGCAGCAGAAGCGCCGATTCCAGCGATTTGCCAGCATAGGAGGCGGCCAGCGTTAAGTACTCCAAATCTTTTTGCGAAAATTGTTCGGCTTCCGTCATCTTATTAACCGCCTGGTAGGCGCCCATAATTTCCCCTTCGTTGTTGCGAAACGGGATGACCATCAGCGCTTTCGTACGGTAACCGGTCTGGCGATCCACGGTCAGCGCACCGGTTTCGAGCACTTGCCGGAATTGTTCGTTCGTATAAGCGTCGTCGATGAATACGGGTTGTCCGGTGCTAACCGAATAGCCGACGAGGCCAGAATCGCTCCCGATGCGAATTTCATCGACGCCGTGCGCCACTTTCGTCCACAGCTGATTCTTATGCGTATCCATCAGCCATACGGTGCAGCGGTCAGCGACGATTAACTCCCGGCCCATATCCCTCATCAGCATGAGCAAGTTGTCGAGATTTCTCTCGTTGGCGATTTTTGCCGCGTAATCGAAGATGATCCGCAGCATCTCCTCCGGCGTTGGGTCGAGCTTCTTGCGCGTTTCGCTGAGCAGGAATTCGTCCATATAGTGCTCGTCTTTCAAAGTTCTCACTCCCCCGTTAGGTTACAAGAAATAATTCCACATTTTCCACAAATATTCCTGCTGTCTTGCAAAAAAGATCGTGTCGCGGGCTTACGGGATTCAGCTGGTTGCGGTGGGTGGAATTATGAAACCTAAGGGGGTGTAAATACGTTAAGAATTGTGTTAAACTGAGCCCCACAAAGTGACGATATGCTACGACGCCGATTCAGGTACTTTGCGGGGACCCCAAAATTACATGTCTATCAAGTTGAAGGAGGGGAATGGCCGTGAAAGTGATTTTGTCCGAGAAGTTCGAAACCGGGGAATTGAAGGAACTCGACCAGCGCGAATGGTCTCAAGATATGCTGATCTCGCTCAATAATGCGAATTATTTGTTAGTAAACAATAAGGAATATGAGATGATCGAAGGCAGGTTGAACGTTACCTCGGGATCCATGGAGGTTCTGGTCATCGCGGTAAAGCCCGACAATGCAGGTTAACGAGACGAACGGACTTTTAGGATAAGAACAGGCACAGGGAGAGGAGGAAGCTCCATGGAAAAAGAAAAAAAGGCTGCAAAAGAAACCCATAGGAAACACGAATCGCAAGTCGGAGTATCGGGCGGCAAACCGTTGCGCGTGCTTTCAACGTCATTAGGTATCTTATTGGCGGCGAACATGCTGCTCATGCCGGAAGCGGCGGATGCGGCGGGAGAAAGTGCGGCGAATAATGCCGATCAACCGAAATTGGTCGAATGGTCTTCAGATGCCGTGAAAGCTTATTTTGATCCCAATGTGGACTGGAATATTCCTTATCCGGTCGGTTCAAATACTTCCGGTTCGGCTGCGGCTGCGGGCGCGGGAACGGCGGTTGCGAACGGAACCGGGGGCGGCAACACGACGATCATCCGCGAGGGCGGCGGCTTCGGCTGGGACGACCTGTTGTTGTATCATCTGATCTTTAACAGCGGCCGGTCTTATTCGACAAGCGCCTGGGATTCGTCGCGGCCGGTGATGGACAATCGCACGAACCAGCCGTACAGCCCAAAATCGTTCGATTCGGAGACGTTCCGCAATCAGCCGACGGCGGGTTCCACCGTTCGTCCTACGACGTCTAGCAAGAGCGGTACGTTCACGACAAGATCGAAGGCGAGCTCTTCGACATCGAGCTCCACAGCGACGAAGCCAAGTTCCTCCAGTCCGGGAAGCATCGGAGGCAAGTCATCCGGTTTCAGCTCATCTACGAGCCACTCTTCGGGAATCAGCTTCGGCGGGTAAGCCGAAAGCAGACTGGAGGGTTGCCGAATGGGAGTTTTTGAAATCGTCGGAGTACCTCATGCCGACCGCAATGCACGAGTGGCCGAACTGAACGCTCTGGGCTTCTCTTGGGCGAATATCGGCGAAGAACAATATTGGATCGACCAGCTCGTTACGATCCCTATGTCCCTCTGGCAAGAGATTGACTATGCGGCGAGCGGCCTGTGGGCCGCCTTCGACAAGGCGGCACGATTCGTGATCGGGCGGCGGGAGCTTTACGAGCAGTTGTCGATTCCCGAATTGCTGTGGGACGGTTTGGACAGCCTGGAACCGGGACAGTTCGGGCGAATGAGTCGATATGCGCGTTTCGATTTTGCCGTCTCCCAATCGGGGGAGATTCGGCTGCTTGAGTTGAACGCCGATACACCGACAGGTTATGTCGAAGCGGCGATCGTCACTCCGTGGTTGTGCGAACAGCACGGGGTTGCTTCCCCGAACTCGGCGATGGCCGACCAAGTGCGCCAGGCCTGGGCGGAAGAGCGTCCCGATTATGCGGCCTGCATCGCCTACGGGGAGCATCTGGAAGACAGCGGGACAATTGAAGCTCTGGTTCGTCATAGCGGCCGAGAGATGCGATGCGTCGATTGTCTTGATCTCTGGGTCGATGAAGGAGTGCTGAGAACCAGTGAAGGTGCGGCCATCGATCGCCTGTTTGCGCTCTACC
>JAJFMO010000154.1 GCA_020697475.1 Paenibacillaceae bacterium
ATCGGCGAGGTTGGCACCGGCGCTTACGACGATTTCCGAAAGGCGACGGCCACCGTGCGGGCGATGATTACGGAATACGGGATGAGCGACAAGCTGGGCCCGATGCAATTCGGCCATACCCAAGGCGGCCAAGTGTTCCTCGGCAGAGACCTCGGTCATGAGCAGAACTACAGCGATCAGATCGCTTACGAGATCGATCAAGAGATGCAGCGGATGATCCGCGATTGCTACGATCGGGCGAAGCAATTGCTCGATCAACATAAAGATCAAGTGCATTTGGTCGCCCAGACGCTGTTGAAGAAAGAGACGCTGGAGAAGGACGAGATCGCCAAGCTGCTTGAAGAAGGCCATCTGGATGAATCGCCGGAAGCGCAAGACGACGTGAAGGTGAAGATTCAAAGCCAGGATCTCAAGGGCCAGGCGAACAAGCTGGCTTTTGACAAAGAAGCGCTTGAACGCGATAAGGATAAAGATAAAGATAAGAACAACGAGGAGCCCAAGTAAGAGAGGGATTTCCTTCATTTTCAAGCCATAGAGGTTTAAGAACCGGAAATCGGAACACACCTGATCGTGTGTCCTGATTTTCGGTTTTTTGCGTATATTTGAACATTGACACATGAATGTCACTGTTGTAGATTTAGGGTTAAACTATAAGCCTGCGAGGGTGAGGATAATGATTGAGGCATTGGCAGTCGAGCGCAAGGCGGAGCAGAACGAGGAACTGAAGGAACGCATCCAACAATTGAAGAAAGAGCGTAACGCCATTATTTTAGCTCATTATTATCAGCGTGACGAGATTCAAGAGGTTGCTGATTTTCGCGGGGATTCGTTCCTGCTGGCGCAGAAGGCGGCCACTACGGACGCGGATGTGATTGTTTTTTGCGGGGTTCATTTCATGGGAGAGAGCGCGAAGATTTTGGCCTATGATAAGACGGTGCTCGTTCCCGACGAGCGGGCGGGCTGCCCGATGGCCGACATGGTCAACGTCGACGGCTTGCGGGAGTTGAAGAAGAAGCACCCCAAAGCGAAAGTCGTCGCTTATATCAACACTTCTGCGGAAGTGAAAGCGGAGACGGATATTTGCTGCACGTCGGCCAATTCGATCAAAGTCATTGAATCGATCGATTCCGATGAGATCATCTGGGTGCCGGATAAAAATTTGGGCGACTATGTATCCAAATTCACAAGCAAGAAGATGATCATCTGGGAAGGCTATTGCAATACTCATGATATGTTGACGGTGAAAGACGTATACGAGATGAAAGAGAAGTACCCGAACGCCCAATTCGTCGTTCATCCCGAATGCCGCCCGGATGTCGTTAAGCTCGGGGATTTCGTAGGCAGCACGACCGGGATTATCAAATATTGCAGGGAATCCGATTGCCAGGAATTCATCGTGGGAACGGAAGACGGCACAGGCTATCAATTGCGAATGGACAGCCCGCACAAGACGTTTCATATGGCCACCAAATATTTGGTCTGCCCGAATATGAAAGTGAACAACTTGAAGAAAGTGGTTCGCGCTCTGGAAACGATGCAACCGCAAATCTACGTCTCGCCGCAAGTTGCGGAAAAAGCTAGAGGTTCGCTCGAGCGCATGTTGGCGGTGAAATAACGAGATGATACCCCGCTATTTGGTTGACATCGATCTGGACAAAGTCCCGCATCACAAGACGGACGTCGTCGTGATCGGCGCGGGCATTGCCGGATTGTTCACAGCGATTAAGGCGAGCGAGACGAAAAAAGTTTTGATGATCACGAAGAAATCGCTGCTGGACAGCAATACGAGATATTCGCAAGGGGGAATCGCAGCGGTTATTTCGGCTGACGATTCGCCTGATTACCATCTGCAGGATACGTTAATCGCCGGCGCAGGTCTCTGTTCGCGTGAGTCGGTCGACGTCCTCGTGCATGAAGGCCCGGCGGGCGTGGAAGATTTGATCCGCATGGGCACCCATTTCGACAGGGAGAACGGGGAACTGGCGTTGACCCAGGAAGGTGCCCACAGCCAGCGCCGCATTCTGCATGCGCAAGGCGATGCAACCGGATTCGAAATTATTCGCGCTCTGTCGGAGAAGGCGAAGCAGTCGCCCAATATCGAAATTTGGGATGACCATTACGTGATCGATCTTATTACGGAGAATGAGATTTGCTACGGTGCACTTGTGCAGCGGGCGGACGGGCAACGAATTTTCGTGCATGGTGACGCCACCATATTGTGTACCGGAGGCGCGGGCCAATTATTCCGTTATACGACAAATCCGGAAGTAGCGACCGGCGACGGCATTGCGATCGCATACCGCGCCGGTGCGGATATTCGCGACGTGGAGTTCATCCAGTTTCATCCAACCGCGCTCAGCTACCCCGGGGCTCCGAGATTCCTGATCTCCGAAGCGGTCCGCGGAGAAGGAGCGATCTTGCGCAATATTAACGGGGAGCGCTTTATGGCTCAGTATCATCCGCAATTGGAGCTGGCCCCCCGTTATGTCGTATCCAAAGCGATCGTCAGCGAGATGGAGAAGACGAACTCCACGTTCGTCTATATCGATATCACGCATGAATCTCCCGATATGATTAAGCATCGTTTTCCGACGATCTATGAATTTTGCCTGCAGTACGGGCTCGATTTGACGACGGATTGGATTCCTGTGGCGCCGGCGGCGCACTATATGATGGGCGGGGTTCGCACAGGCTTGCATGGGGAAACGAATATTGAGCGCTTGTACGCCTGCGGGGAAGTATCCTCCACCGGGGTACACGGCGCCAACCGATTGGCGAGCAATTCGTTGTCCGAGGCGATTGTCTTCGGGCGGCGCATCGTCGAGGCGGTGAATGAGTTGCCGCCGCTGGCAGGCAAGCCGAGCTTGCACTTGCCGCCTGTCCGCAACGAATTGTTGAAACAGGCGATTATCGAGAAGCGGCTCAAGCTGCAGAAGCTAATGGTACGCTACGTCGGCTTAACGCGGAATGCGCAAGGCTTGGAGAAGGGCGTTGCCGAACTGAAGCGGCAATTGCCGTTGTTCGAGGCCAAGCTGACCAAGAAAGAAGAGTTGGAATTCGCCAACTTGTTGACGACGGCGCTGTTGGTGGCGGAAGCGTCTCTCATTCGCGAAGAAAGCCGTGGCGGCCATTACCGCGACGACTTTCCGGAAGTCGACGACGATCATTGGCGCAAGCATGTGGTTTTCCAATATGGGAAGCCTAGACGTGAGGAGCGTGTCAGCGATGACTGATTGGAACCGGGAAACGATTCGGACCAGCCTGCGGCAATGGCTGGAAGAGGATATCGGCACAGGGGATGTCACTACGATGGGGACGATACCTTTAGATCATCGATCTAAAGGTATTATTCATGTCAAGGACAACGGGGTCGTTGCCGGGCTGGATGTCGCCGGGGAAGTGTTCGCTCTCATCGACCCGGCTCTGAAGTATACGAAGTTGAGTGAGGACGGGCCCACAAGGATTGCCGATACCCGCAAGACGACGCCCGGCCATCGACTGCTGGAGAAGTATGCGGTCCGAGTGGGCGGTGGGTATAACCACCGATTCGGGCTATATGATGCGGTGATGATCAAGGACAACCATATCAAGGCGGCCGGTGGGATTACCGCAGCGGTGAGTGCAGCTCGCCAGGCGATTCCCCACACAATGAAGATCGAAGTGGAAGTGGAGTCGTTTGAGCAGTTGCAGGAAGCTCTGCAAGCTCGGGCGGACATCATCATGTTAGACAACATGAGCGTAGATCGGATGACGGAAGCGGTCCGCATAATCCGCAACAGTGCACCGCATATCCTCATTGAAGCGTCCGGCAACGTTACCTTGGAAACGGTGAAGGCAATTGCCGAAACCGGGGTGGACGTCATCTCCGCCGGCCGGTTGACGTATTCGGTGCAAGCGCTGGACATCAGTCTCGATTTGAACGAACGCAAGGAGGCCGGTGCATGATCCTGGCGGTTGATGTCGGCAACTCCAATATCGTGTTGGGCCTGTACGACGGCAAGGAATTGCGCTGCCATTGGCGGCTGGCCACGAATCGGATGTCAACCGCCGACGAGTATGGCGCGACAATTCATCGCCTGTTCGAGATGGCCGGCTTCGATCCGCGAGGGATCGAGGGGGTCATTATTTCCTCGGTCGTTCCTCCGCTGATGTACGTGATGGAGCAACTGTGCGTCAAATATTTGGGACGTACGCCGCTTATCGTCGGCCCCGGGATCAAGACCGGACTGAACGTCCGGTGCGATAACCCGCGCGAAGTCGGAGCCGACCGCATCGTCAACGCCATCGCCGCCATCGAGCTGTACGGCCCGCCTCTAATCGTCGTCGATTTCGGGACGGCGATCACCTATTGTTATATTGACCCGAAGGGCCAATATTTGGGCGGGGCGATCGCCCCGGGTGTGCGTATCGCCACCGAGGCGCTGTATCAGCATGCAGCCAAGCTGCCGCGAATTGAACTGGTGAAGCCGAGGAGCGTTGTTGGACGCAACACGGTATCATCGATGCAGTCAGGCATCATCTTCGGCTTTGCTGCGCAAGTGGACGGTATCGTCGGCCGAATTTGCCAAGAGTTCAACGTGACCCCTCAGGTGATCGCAACTGGCGGGATGGCGGAATTAATTGCTGAAGAATCGCGAACGATACAGAAAGTGAATCCTTATCTGACCTTGCAAGGATTGCAGATTTTATATGAGAGAAACCGATAAAATGGGGTGAACGGATTTTGCAAGATTACATCATCCGGGCGCAAGCTTCTGGAGGGAAAGTGCGGGCGATTGCGGCCAGCACGACAGGTATCGTCGAAGAGTTGCGCAGACGGCACGATACGACTCCGACCGCCACTGCTGCGCTCGGCAGAACAGTGACCGCTGCGTTAATGATGGGGGCGATGATGAAGGGAGAAGAACGGCTGACTGTGCAGATCAAGGGCGGCGGTCCGATCGGGCAAATCGTCGCCGACGCCAATGCGAAAGGCGAAGTGCGCGGGTATGTCGACGAGCCGGGTGTCGACCTTCCTCTCAATGCGCGGGGCAAACTGGACGTGGCCGGCGCGGTCGGCACCGAAGGCTACTTGTATGTGACCAAGGATCTCGGCTTGAAGGAGCCGTATCGCGGCAGCGTTCCGATTGTGTCCGGCGAGCTTGGCGAAGATTTCACCTACTATTTCGCTAAGTCGGAGCAGACTCCGTCGGCGGTGGCGCTCGGGGTGCTGGTGGACGTTGACCGCACGGTCAAAGCGGCGGGCGGTCTAATCATTCAATTGCTGCCTGGCGTGGACGAAGACGAAATTGCCGAAATTGAACGGCAAGTCGCCAATATGCCGCCGATCACGCAGTTGATCGATCGCGGCGACACGATTGAACAGATCGTGGAGCAATTGCTCGATTCGCCGCAAATTTTGCAGCGAATGGATGCCCGGTTCCAGTGCCAATGCTCGCGGGAACGGGTGAGGGGCACGCTCATCGGCCTTGGTAAACAAGAGATCACGGATATGCTTGAAGAAGACGGCAAAGCCGAAGTGGTGTGCCATTTTTGCAACGAAACGTATGTATTCTCCAAAGAAGATTTGGAGCAGATCGCAGCTTCTTTATAGCTCGTTAATGGTATGAGGGGATTCGGATGCGTAATGTAAGATGGCTGTGGGCGACGATCGTCCTCTTGTTAATTGTTATTTTTGTGCTGGCTGCGATCATCGCTGTGCGGTTGCGCAATCCCCCGTCCGATGGGACGAACGCCTCTCCCCCGGAACCGAATACGCCTCCGCAGGCGGAAACAACCGATCGTGTGCTGGCCGTCATCGGCGGAAAGCCAATTATGGACAGCGAGCTGCAAACCAATTTGCGCCATAAATACGGGAAATCTCTGCTCGACGAAATGCTTGGCCATATGGCCGTACAGATGGAAGCCGATTCAGTGGGAATCACCGTCACCGAGCCCGAGATCAGCCGGGAACTGAAGAAAATGCAGGTCGGTTACGAAAGCGAAGACGAATACTACAAGGCGATGAGCGAACTCGGGCTTGACCGCGAAAGTTTGCATCAAGATACATACTACAAGTTGCTGACGGAGAAAATCGCCACCCGCAACATTCGCGTATCCGACTCGTTGGTCGATGAATACATCAAGAACCATCCGGAAGAATTCGCCGGCTACACCCAACTGCGGATTCGGCAAATCATTACCGATTCCAAAGCCCAAGCGGACAAGATCGAAGAAGAATTGGGCAAAGGAAAGTCGTTCGAGGAGTTGGCCAAAAACCGCTCGTTGGACGACGCCACCCGCAGCCTCGGCGGAGACTTGGGCTGGGTGGACGAAGATGATCCGTTCGTGGACGCCCGCATTCTCGATTCCGCGAAGAAGTTGCAGCAGGGCCAAGTCAGTGATCCAATCAAGCTCGACTCCAACTATGCCGTCGTTCAATTGGATGGCCGCAAAGAAGTCAATAACGGCCAAACCCGTACAAGAGAGGATGTCCGAATGGATCTGGCGCTGCGAGATTCCCCATCGTTGAACGATGTGGTTGATCAGTTGAAGAAGAAATATAAGGCAAGCATCCTCGACCCTTCATTGAAGTAAATTCATGGTTGACAATCCATCCGGCCGCTTGGTATGATGTGGTTATAAAACCAAGCAAATAAATCGGAATTAAAATTTGCGAACGGAGGGAAAAGTAATGGCGAAAATTGCCCAAAGCATCGTGCAACTGATCGGTGACACACCGTTAGTCAGACTGAATCGAATCGTTCCGGAGGACAGCGCGGAAATTTATTTGAAGCTGGAGTTTCAAAATCCCGGCGCCAGTGTGAAAGATCGCATCGCAATCAGTATGGTGGAGACGGCCGAGCAGGAAGGCAAGCTGAAGCCGGGAGCGACGATTATTGAGCCGACCAGCGGCAACACCGGCATCGGGCTGGCGATGGTGGCTGCGGCCAAAGGCTACAAGGCAATCTTCGTCATGCCGGAATCGGCCAGCGCCGAGCGCAAAGGCATCTTGCGCGCTTACGGCGCCAAGGTGGAATTGACCCCGGCATCGGAAGGGATGCGCGGCGCGGTCAAGAAGGCGGAGGAAATTCTCGCCGCCAACCCCGATTACTTCATGCCGCAGCAGTTCGACAATCCGGCGAATGTGAAGATTCACTTCGAAACGACCGGTCCGGAAATCGTCGAAGCGATTCGCTCCTACGACGGCAAGCTGGATGCTTTCGTCGCCGGAGTCGGTACGGGTGGAACGATCAGCGGCGCCGGTCGGGTGTTGAAGGACAATTTTCCAGGAATCAAGATTGTGGCTGTAGAGCCGGCTTCCTCGCCGCTCTTGTCCGGTGGCAAAGCCGGTCCGCACAAGCTGCAAGGGCTGGGAGCGAACTTTGTGCCGAGTATTCTGAATACGGAAATTTATGATGAAGTGATCACGGTGGAGAACGAAGAAGCGTTCGAAACGTCCCGCCGAGTAGCCAAAGAAGAGGGGATCCTGGGTGGTATCTCTTCTGGCGCAGCCGTCTTCGCCGCTCTGAAGGTAGCCAAACAGTTGGGCAAAGGCAAGAGGGTCGTGGCCATCATCCCAAGCAACGGCGAGCGCTATCTCAGCACCCCGTTGTATCAGTTCGAAGAATAGTCGGCTGACTCTTCGGCCATGGACTTATTGAAGAAGTTCCCGGTGCTCCGGGGGCTTTTTCTTTTTACCTTCATGAAGTATACTGAGTAGAAAAAATGACGAGCAGCATGGAGGAGCATCGGTGATAATTACCGCAATAGAGCAATGGCGCGACTGGTCGTGCACATTCCGCCATCTTCCGGCCGTCGCGCGCTTTGACTTGCCGGCTGAACGCCTTATCTCGTGGGAGCAAGCTTGGCGGATGGCGGGCGATCAAGCCTTCGTTCTGGAGAGCGGCAAGATGGGCCGGTATACGTTTTTCGGCCTCCAACCGGTATCCGTCATCCGTGGGAAAGCAGATCTGGCGACCGTGACGGAGACGGCGACGGGATTGACGCGGGAGGTCGTAGGCAAGCCGCTGTCGCTGGTGAAAGAATGGATGGCCGGATTCACGTCCCCGCCGGTGGAAGGCGCTCCGAAGTTTATCGGCGGCTGCGTCGGATTCTGGGGTTACGATGTGATCCGTTCCATTGAGAAACTACCTGAGTGGGCTGACGACGACCTCGGCCTTCCCGATTATTGCTTGATGCGGTTCGACCGGCTGTGGATCCTTGATCATGAGCGCCATGAGCTTTATTGCGCTTGCCACACAACGTTGACCGATAACAACGACAGCTTGGAGCCGTCCTATCATCTGGCGTTGCAAACGTTGGAAGAGATGAAGCGCCAATGGGACGCCATCGCCTCCGTGCAAGATGACGCCGGCACTCGTGAACGCCATGCCCGAATGATGGATATGGTGGAGCACGGACCGCCGATCGCCGACGTTGACGCCGACCAGACTTTGCAGCGAAGCTTGTCCAAGGACGGCTATGTCGACGCGGTCAAGCGAATTCAGAGCTACATCGCTGCGGGCGACGTGTTTCAGGTAAATTTGGCGGTTCGCCAAAGCCGCCGCTTGTCTGCCGCACCGGAACAAATTTACGAGTGGCTGCGCTGGATCAATCCGTCTCCGTACATGGGGTTGCTCAAATTCGGCGATTTCAGCCTTGTTTCCGGATCCCCCGAGCTGCTCGTCCAGTTGGAAGGGAACCAGGTGCGCACCCGACCGATCGCCGGCACGCGTCCGCGCGGAGCCGACCCGACGGAAGATATGCGTCTGGCACAGGAGCTGATCGACAACGAGAAGGAGCGGGCCGAGCACGTCATGCTGGTCGATCTGGAGCGCAACGATCTCGGCAAAATTTCCCGCTATGGCACCGTTCGCGTCGACGAGTTGATGGCGATCGAGTATTATTCGCATGTGATGCATATTGTGTCCGAAGTGCAGGGGGAGCTGGCTGCAGGCAAAGACGCCTATGACGTCTTGGCTGCAACGTTTCCCGGAGGTACGATTACCGGAGCCCCAAAAATCCGCACGATGGAAATCATCGAGGAGCTCGAGCCTTTCCGCCGCGGTCCTTATACGGGGTCGTTCGGATGGATTGACTATAACGGCAATATGGAATTTAATATCATTATCCGTACTCTAGTTGTCAAGGACGGCTACGGACACGTTCAAGCGGGAGCGGGCATCGTCATCGATTCGGTTCCCGAGAAAGAATATATCGAGTCGTTGAATAAAGCCAAGGCGCTGTGGAAAGCGATCCAATACAGCGAACAGGAGGGTCGTTCATGATACTGGTCATCGATAATTACGATTCGTTCACTTACAATTTGGTACAATACTTAGGCGAAATCGGGGAAAAAGTCGTCGTCAAACGGAACGACGGAATCGATATAGAGGGAATCAAGGCGCTCGCGCCGCAGCATATTCTCATCTCGCCTGGGCCCTGCACGCCTAACGACGCGGGCATCAGCCTGCAGCTGATCGACGAGCTCAAGGGGCAAATTCCGATTCTCGGGGTGTGCCTCGGCCATCAGTCGATCGGGCAAGCGTTCGGCGGGGAAGTCATAAGGGCGGAGCGGTTAATGCACGGCAAAACGTCCCCTATTCATCACGATGGCAAGACGATCTTCGCCGGGTTGCCGTCCCCGTTCACCGCTACCCGCTATCATTCGCTGATCGTGCGCCGCGAGACGCTGCCCGATTGCTTGGAGATCAGCGCGGAGACGGCGGAAGGCGAAATCATGGGGCTGCGCCACAAGGAATACTTGATCGAAGGCGTACAGTTCCATCCGGAATCGATCATTACCGATCACGGCCATCAGATGTTGCGCAATTTTATCGGCCGGACGGCACAGGCGGGGCGTGCTCAATGATCATCAGCGTGAACGGCTGTTTGCTGAACGAGCGCGAAGCGCTCGTTTCCGCTTACGATCACGGATTTCTTTACGGCATCGGGGTGTTTGAGACGTTCCGGACGTACAAGGGCCGCCCCTTCCTGCTGAGGGAGCATCTTGACCGTCTCGAAGACGGATGCCGCCAATTGGGTATCCACTATCAGCCGGTTGTCAGCCTGTTGCGCCGTCAGATCGAAGAGCTGCTTGCCGCGAACAATTTGCCGGACGCCTACATCCGCTTGACCGTGACGGCGGGGGAGGACGCGCTTGGGCTGCCTGCGGGCGAATACGCCAAGCCGACGGTGCTCATCTATATTAAGCCGCTGCCGGAGACGGATTCTTCTGTCTACTTGCTGGGGAAACCTTTGCAACTTCTGGCCATCCCGCGCAACACCCCGGAAGGGCCGTATCGGTTGAAGTCCGTACATTATATGAACAACATTTTGGCGAAAAGAGAACTGAACAGCTATCCTTGGACCAAAGGAGCGGAAGGCGCTTTGCTAACGGCGGACGGCTATTTGGCCGAAGGGATCGTGAGCAATATCTTCTTCGTGCGTCAAGACGAGCTGTTCACACCGTCTCTGGACACCGGTATTCTAGGCGGAATCACCCGCTCCCAAGTGATCGATTTGGCCGGGAAGCTGGGGCTAAGCATGAAGCAAGGCATGTACCGTTGGGAAAGTGTCGAGCGGGCGGACGAAGTGTTCGTGACGAATTCGATTCAAGAAATCGTGCCGGTGACGAAGCTGTTTGACACCCAAGGCACGAGCCGCCAAGTCGGAGACGGCCAGCCAGGCGTGTGGACCCGGCGTTTGCTGGGGCAATACCGGCAGCTGACCGGAACTTGATCGGGGGATAGCGAAGGAATGCCGGAGGGGGGTCGTGCCGATGAGCAACCGATACAACATTCACATCACGGATCAAATGCTGTTGCCCGGCAGCCGTGGGGCGGCCATCTCGGTGCGAATCGAATCG
>JAJFMO010000155.1 GCA_020697475.1 Paenibacillaceae bacterium
CGAATGGACCCCAGAAAACACTTACCATCATCACCATCATCACAGCTCTCCGCCATCCCGCCATCCCCGCCTCCGTTCCACCCTTGCGCATTATCGCCATTTCGCACAACGCATGGAAAGTTGAAGTGGTCGACTTTCGCTCTAATAGATCAAGCTGACTGTCGCCCTATCTCCAAAAAAAGGATGTACATTCCTCCAATATTATATATAATATATTAAGCACGATCAATGGGAAGCAGAGGAGGAGCAAAAATTGAACAAGCTGAACATCGCCGTCATCGGCTTAAGCGGCATCGGCCTCACTCATGTGCGGGCAATCTTGGCTAATGACAACACCGAATTAGCCGGCGTTTGCGCGAGCCGTGAATCGTCGCTTGCAAAAGCCCGTGAATTGGCGCCCGGGGTATTCGCGACGACTCAAGTGGAAGAGCTGCTGCAGCAAGACGGAATCGATGCGGTTGTAGTCGCCACCCCGGATCATTACCATGCCGTACATACGATTGCCGCGCTTGAAAGCGGCAAGCATGTGCTATGCGAGAAGCCGATGGCCGACAAGCTGGATGACTGCATCCGAATGGTCGAGACGGCGAAGAAAGCGGAGCGTGCGCTGTTCGTCGGCCAAGTGTGCCGCTTCTCCCCCGGCTTTCTTCAAGCCAAGCGACTTCTGAACAGCGGGGCGATCGGCGAGCTGTTCTTCGTAGAGAGCGAATATGCGCACAATTTCGACGATGTAGGCGCCGGCAAAAGTTGGCGCACGGATCCGGCCATCGGGCGGGAGCAGATGGTCGGGGGAGGCTGCCATGCCGCCGATATAGTACGCATGTATTGCGGCAACGCCGTCGAGGTGCAGGCGTATTCCAACCACAAAGTGCTCAAATCATGGTCGGCCGACGACACGATGATCGGCATCTACAAGTTTGCGAACGGAGCGATCGGCAAAGTGTTCACCTCCGGCGCTGTGCGTCGCGATTATACGATGCGGACGGTACTGTATGGAAGCAAGGGGTCGATCATCGTCGACAACAAGAGCGATCATCTGCAGCTGTATTCCAAAGAACTGGACACTTCATTCATGGGAACGCCGAATGCGCGCCACACGGAAAATTACGCTATCGCCATCCCGACAGGCAACAACACCAAGAACGTCCCGGAACAGCTGGCGGCTTTCGTGAAGACGGTGCAAGAAGGCAACGCCTCGGTGGAAAGCGGACAATCCGGAGCCAACACAGTTGCGATGTGTACAGCCACAGTTGAAGCGGCGAAAACCGGCCAAGCGGTAACGATTCGCAATCCTTTTCCGGAAAGTTAATGTCATTAAGATGCTTGGAGGGTGATCATGCATAAGATCAGGCTTGGCATCATTGGCTGCGGCGGGATGGGTACGCGATCCCACGTCAAGGGGTTGCTGGCATTGCAAGATCGAATGACCGTCGCGGCGACCTGCGATATCGAAATCGAGCGGGCGAAAGCGGTTGCGATAGCGGTAGGCGCACAGGTGGCGGTGAGCGATTTCCGCGAACTACTTGAGCATGTCGATGCCGTCCTCGTTGCGTTGCCGCACGATTTGCATTTTCCGATCGGGCTCTCTTGCCTGGAAGCGGGCAAGCATGTGCTGATGGAAAAACCGTTATGCAACACCGAGGAGCAATGCATCCGCCTTATTGAAGAAGCCGAACGCTGCAAGCTTACCCTCATGACCGCTTATCCCGTCCCTTTTTGGCCGATTATTCGAAAGATGCTTGAGTTTGTGGAAAATAAAACGTACGGAGAAGTGTTCCAGCTGTCGGTATGGACCGAGCAGTACACGATTCGCGACCCCGGGCACTGGATTCTTTCCGCTGAGCGGCTGGGCGGTGGGCAATTTTTCAGCCATGGCTGTCATTACATCGATTTGATGTTCCGTTTTCTCGGGCGGCCGGTCAAGGGTGTTCATATGGGCTCCAACAAAGGCACTCCGTGGATGGAGAAGGAAGGGACGAGCAACGTAACGATCGAGTTTGAAAATGGCGCCATGGGGTATCATTTCGGCACATGGGGGGCGCGGGGAACGCGGCTTGGCTGGAGTTTGCATGTCCACTGCACGGAAGGGATGCTTGAATACAACCGGAAGGACAACAAATTGTTTCTGCATTCCAATCTGCGCAAAGAACGCGGCGATCTCGTGACCCGCGATCGAACCCGGGTTCTGATGGAGGACGATCAGGGAGGCAAGGGCACACAATACGAGACGGCGCATTTTCTCGATTGCATCGCGACGGGGCAGCGCCCGATCACCGACGGGACAACCAGCCTGCAGGGATTGCGTGCCATATGGCGTCTGTATGAGGCTGACCGTGCTAATGCCATTGCCGATCTTCGCAGTCTGGGGCTCGACGAGGATTGGAAGGCGGAGGCGGCTTCGGGGAGAATCATCAAGTAGACTTGGGAGGACTTGGGAGGGGACAATGAGAATGGACGGAAAACAAGTGCGCGTGGCGGTCGTCGGGTTGAAAAGAGGAATGGCCCACGTAGCCGCTTTCGATTGGGCGGAGAAGGCCGAATTGCGTTGGGTGGTCGATCTGAACGAGGAGCTTGCGAAAAATACAGCGGAGAAATTTGGCTGCCGATGGGCTGCGAAGATGGAGGATGTGCTGGACGATGTGGATGCGGTCGTCATTTGTACTCCGCATTTTTTGCATCATGAGCAAGGATTGGCGGCGATGCGGGCGGGCAAGCACGTGCTGATCGAGAAGCCACTCGCGCCGTCGCGCGAAGAGTGTGCGGAGCTGGTGCACGAAGCCGACGCCTGCGGCTTGAAACTGATGGTCGGCATGCAACTTCGCTTCCTGCCCGCCTTCCAATATTTGCGGCAAGCGTTGGCGAGCGGCGAATATGGCAATCCGCTGAACGTGGACGTCTGGCAGGAAGGCTTGATGGAAGAAGCACAAGGTGCCTACCGGTCCAGCAAAGCGGCGATCGGCGGCGGTGTCCTGTTCAGTATGGGCTGCCATTACCTCGACCTGATGCTGCAATTGATGGGCGAGCCACTTGAGGCGATCGGGGTCGGTTCGCGGGTCGGAACGGAGTGGATGGAGGGGGAAGGCACGGCGCAAGTGGTCTTGACGTTTGCGAACGGGGCGATCGGCCATCTTGCTTCCAGCTGGGGTATGCGTTACCGAGCGACTCCGGCAAGAATACACGTGCACACCACGAAGGCGATGCTGCTCATGTCCGAGGATATGACCCGAATCGATGTGATCGACTCAGGCGGGCGCAGGACGCTGTACCAAGACCAGCCCCGAATCGTACGCGGCGTAGAGACGAAAGGGTCGCGATGGGCTGGCTTCGGGCAAGCGGAAAACTTCGTCGACAGCATCTTGAACGACACGGAGCCGTTGACGAATGGCGCTTCGTCGATGGTCACTTTCGGCACCATCTGGAATATTTACGACCGTTGGGAACGTCAGACGGCGAATCAAGCTTAACTAATAATAAATGGGCGTCCCCAACCAAACGGTGAAGGGGACGCCCATTTTTTAATTATGCATAATTTTCTTGCAAGAACTGGGTCCAGCAGCTATGAAATCCCGTCTCGGACATTCCGAAGGCGCTCTGGAAATCGTCCGGCTGCCGAATAAACCGATTAAATCCATCCTCTCCATACGTCTGAAGAATAAACTTTGCCAATGTATACGCGAATTGAAAACCTTTCTTCGTTTCAAAATCCCAAGTGTCGTCATTCAATTCGGCGAACGTCGGAACGGTGTTCTGTACGACCGTCGTACGGATTGAATTCCGAACATAGTCCTCCGTCATTAATCCCGCTTCGTAGCCTCCGAGTCCTTGAAAGAGCCATTTCGGTGCGGCTGGGTTCACATCTTTTACCATCAGGTTTGTGAATAGGTGAACAGTGGATTGGAGCACGGACTTATAGGTGTGAGCAGGACCGGGACACAGAGGCGATACTATTTTTATCGTCGAACCTTCAATGACCCCCATGAACCAATCCGGCGCATTCGGTTCTCCAACCGCGAGGTGAAACGTCTTGAGGTCGGGAAAAATTTCAATCGTGAGCTTATGGGTCGGTTGATGCCTGAGTCGTGCGGCGATCCGTTCGACGCTGTTGCCGAGTTCGCCTATGAGATCTTCCCGGACTTGCTTGGCAGAAACGTGTGAACCATGTTCCTTGAACAGAAAGTTTTCAATGAGTGACATCCGATTGGGTACCTCCTCTTGATCTGCTAATTCGATTCTTAATTTGACAAGGGCCCGATACAGCCGATTTTTGGTTGTGCTTAGTTTGAATCCGACGATCTCCGATATCTCTTTCAATGTACAGCCGATATCATAATGTAGCATGAGAATCTCTCGATCAATTTCGTTCAGCTGACGCACTGCTAAGGCGACATCAACCCGAATCTCTACGTTGTTTGCGAATTCGCAAGATACGAAACGGCTTTCGTACCGGTCAAGATCAACGTACTCTTCGCGTTTTCGACTCTTGCTTCGGTATTCATTTTTCAATGTGTTATTCGCGATACGCCACAACCAAGTAAAGGGACTGGCATGCCCGTGAAAGCATTGAATATTTTCCAAGGCTTTGACGAAGGTCGTCTGGACTAGGTCCTCCGCCGTCTGACAGTCTACTTTCGTTTGCAGGTACTTTCGAAGCCTGTGATGATACTGAGCATAAAGGTCTTCGATTCGTTCTGACGATGCCGGCATGCTGCGAACCTCCTTGTGACGTCACATTCTATTAGACACCGGAAGCAAGGAAATGGCCACATCGAATCATGTTTTGTATTACAAACTGTGATGCAGTCGCATATTCAACATCGGCTGGCAGTTGGATCTTGGTTTATACCTCAAATAGTTTTGGTTACCGCAATTATCGTGCCACTTGAACTTCTTTTGCCTATTAAACTTGTAACCCTCGCATGCTCCTCTGCCCGCCCCCACTTCATCTAATGGCGCATCATCGCCATTTTACGTCATTTCACGTCCCTGCGGGAGTTTCTTAAGTCCATAGATCCTTCCCTATTTCCATTTAATGCACAATAAATCATTGATATCTTGTCATATATGACGTATTATATAAACAATAGCTTGCGATTAATGTTAATTATATCGGGAGGGATATCGGATGAGTGAGCAGTGGGTGTACTGTTTTCATCAAGGCCATGCCGGAATGCGCGAGTTGTTGGGAGGCAAAGGGGCCGGGCTTGCTGAGATGACGCGAGCCGGACTGCCGGTGCCGCCGGGGTTTACGATTACGACAGAGGCGTGTCGGGTGTATCAGGCAAACGGTCGGTTGACCGACGAGCTGCTGGACGAGATCGGCAAGGCGGTACGCTGGTTGGAGCATGAGAAAGGCCAGTGGCTAGCCGATCCACGCCGTCCGTTGCTCATCTCGGTTCGTTCAGGCGCAGTCGACTCCATGCCGGGGATGATGGACACGATCCTCAACGTCGGGTTGAACGACGAAACGGTGGCCGGGCTCGCCGACAACTCGTCCGAGCTTGTGTTTGCGTACGACTGCTACCAGAGGCTCGTCTCCATGTTCGGCAATGTCGTGATGGACGTGGAACCGTTCTTTTTCGAACAAAAGAAACAGCAATTGATGGCCAAGTACGGATACCGCAGCGAGGCGGAAGTGCCGGCTCGCGGGTGGCGTGAGCTAACGGAGGACTATCAAGATTTGATTTACTATAAAACGGGCCGGCCATTCCCTCAAAACGTGAACACGCAGCTGAGGATGGCGATCGAGGCGGTGTTCCGGTCGTGGAACAACCCGCGAGCCAAGGTGTACCGGAAGGTACACGGGATTCCGGAAGATGCCGGGACGGCAGTGAATGTACAGGCGATGGTGTTCGGCAACAAAGGGGCATCGAGCGGTACCGGGGTCGTCTTCACCCGCAATCCGTCGACGGGCGATCAAGGACTGTATGGCGAATACCTCAACGAGGCGCAAGGGGAAGATGTGGTGTCCGGGGTGCGCACTCCTCGTCCGATCGCGAGCTTGGCGGATGAAATGCCGGAGGTGTACTCACAATTGGCGAGGATCGCCGAGATGCTGGAGACACATTATGCGGATTTGCAGGACATCGAATTTACCGTGGAGATGGGCAAATTGTACGTCCTGCAGACGCGCGGCGGCAAGCGGTCGGCGCAGGCGGCTGTGAAAGTCGCCGTGGATATGGCGAATGAGGGAACAATCAGCCGGGAGCAAGCGCTCATGAGGATTGAGCCTGAGCATCTTGACCAACTGCTTCACCGGACGATCGACCCTACGGCCAAGCTGGATGCGGTGGCGACAGGGCTTCCCTCCTCTCCCGGTGCCGCCTGCGGCCAGGCGGTATTCCACGCGGATACGGCGGAGCGGTGGGCGAAGGAAGGGCGACAGACCGTCTTGATTCGTACAGAGACGACCCCCGAGGATATCCACGGAGTGCTTGCTGCTCAAGGGGTATTAACACAGCGGGGCGGGATGACGAGCCACGCGGCAGTTGTAGCCCGCGGCTTGGGCAAACCGTGCATCTGCGGTTGCGAAGCGTTGCAAGTGGATGCCGAACGACGTAGGGCGATGATCGGCGAGGCGGTGATCGAGGAGGGAGACTGGATCACCTTCGACGGGGCGAGCGGGCGGATTTACCGCGGCCAGGTACCGCTTGTCGAGGCCGGGATGTCCGAGGAGTTAACGCAGTTGTTGCATTGGGCGGACGATATCCGCCATATGAGGGTGATGGCTAACGCCGACTCGCCGGAGGATGCTCGACGGGCGCGGCAATTCGGGGCGGAAGGCGTCGGGTTGTGCCGCACCGAGCATATGTTTATGGCTTCGGAACGGTTGCCGGTTGTTCAACGAATGATCCTGGCCGACAGTGGCAAGGCTCGGGCGGAGGCGCTTGCGGAGTTGCTGCCGATGCAGCAAGCGGATTTTGCCGGCCTGTTCCGTGAGATGGACGGCTTGCCGGTGACGATTCGCTTGCTTGATCCGCCGCTGCATGAGTTTTTACCCGATATGGAGCGGTTGTCCGACTCCCTGGCTGAGCTGCAAAGTGGTCGATCTTCGAACGAAGCGCCAAGTGCCGCGGAGTTAAGAAGAATGGGCGAGTTGGAGTCGCTGATCGGCAAGGTGAGGGATTTGCGCGAAACGAACCCGATGATGGGGCAGCGTGGGTGCCGTCTTGGCATTGTGTTCCCGGAAATTTACGCGATGCAGTTGCAGGCGATTTTCCGTGCGGCGAAGCAATGCTTGCTGGAAGGCGTTGTTGTGAAGCCGAGTCTCATGGTGCCGCTGGTCGGCCACGTGGGCGAGTTGCGCTTGTTGCGTGAGCAAGCGTTCCGTATCGCAACGGAGGAACTGGGTGAGCACGCGCGCCGCTGTCCTTTCACGGTCGGCACGATGATCGAGGTGCCGCGCGCGGCTTTAACAGCCGGGCAACTGGCCGCTGTGGCCGACTTCTTCTCCTTCGGCACGAACGACTTGACGCAGATGACTCTTGGGTTTAGCCGTGACGACGCCGAGGGCAAGTTTTTGAACCA
>JAJFMO010000156.1 GCA_020697475.1 Paenibacillaceae bacterium
GAGGTCGTCTCCCATTTGATTGCCCACCACTACCAAGGGGATATTGCCGAAGCGGTTCGCAAGGCCGTCAGTCAAATCCGCGGCTCTTACGCCATCGCGGTGCTCTCTGCGTACGAACCGGACAAGCTGGTAGCGGTCCGCTGGGCAAGTCCGCTCATTATCGGCGTCGGCGACGGTGAAAATTTCATCGGCTCCGATATTCCGGCGATTCTGGAGCATACTCGCGACGTTTACATACTGAACGACGGCGAGATGGCCGTGCTGACCCGGGACAACGTCGAGCTGATGACGCTCGAGGGGAACTTTATCGCCAGGCAGCTGCTTCGCATCGAATGGGATATGATGATGGCGGAGAAAGACGGCTACGATACGTTCATGCTCAAGGAAATTCACGAGCAGCCACGCGCATACCGCGATACGATGCGCGGAAGAATCCTCGAATCGAATGATCGCCTCGTGCTTCCCGGCATTTCGCTCACTTCGGAGCGCATCCGCGGGTTGAAGCAGATTCATATGGCAGCCTGCGGGACGGCGTATCACGCGGCTCTCGTTGGCAAAACCGTCATCGAGCGGCTGACCCGTGTTCCGGTCGAGGTCGACCTCGCTTCCGAATACCGGTACCGGATGCCCGTCATCCGCGATAATACTCTCTTCATTGCGGTCAGCCAATCGGGGGAAACCGCGGATACGCTGGCCGCTATACGTGAGGCAAAACAAGGAGGCGCGCACGTGTTGGCGATCACGAATGTGATCGGCAGCTCAGTGGCCCGCGAAGCGGATGATGTGCTGTTCACGCATGCCGGACCCGAAATCGCCGTCGCCTCGACCAAAGCCTACAGCTCCCAGCTGATCGCCTTTTATTTGCTTGGCATGTTTATGGCCCAATCGCTCAGTACGGCAGACGAAGCCGAGCTCGCCGGGATGATCGCGATGATGCAGTGGCTGCCTGTTCAAGTCGAGCAGCTGCTGGAAGCTCCGGAGCCGGTCTGGCGCATTGCCGAACAGATCGCCGATCGCGAACATCTTTTCTTTATCGGCCGTGGACTCGACTACTGCGTGGCGATGGAAGCATCGCTGAAGCTGAAAGAAATATCCTACATTCATTCGGAAGCGTACGCCGCCGGCGAGCTGAAGCATGGATCTTTGGCGCTGATTGAAGAAGGAACGCCGGTCATTGCGATCGTCACTCAGGAGCAGTTGATCGAGAAAACATTGAGCAGCATCAAGGAAGTCAAAGCGAGAGGCGCTTACGTGATCGCTTTGGCTACGGAAGGCCGAACAGAGCTGGAGAAAACTGCGGATCGGGTGATCCCTTTGCCGAGCACTTATGCCCTGTTTGCCCCGGCTCTCGCGATTGTTCCGCTACAACTGCTCGCCCACTTTGCCGCATCCATTCGCGGCAACGACGTGGACAAGCCTCGCAATTTGGCCAAAAGCGTCACCGTCGAATAGTCCAAGGAGTCTGTCCGACGAAGTAACATTTTCGTTTATCAGGGAAGTGTGATTATCGGGCAGACTCCCAAGGGAGGAAAACCGTATGTGGATGGAGCCTTTCGACCAAGCGGCAACTGTGCTGTACGCCTTGAGCTTGACATCAGCCGGCGGCTTCGCAGCACTGTTCCTGCTTCGCGCCCGACGCGGGGACGCGGACGAGCGGACGAGGCAAAGTCTGGAGAAGCATCAAGATTACTTCGCTTACCTCAGCGCCAATATTGACGGTGCGGAACCATTGCTCCCTCCGCCCGGCCAACTGAGCCCTATCGAGTTAAAAGCAATCCAATCGAAGCTTTTGGAGTGGATTGAGACGATTGGCGGGGAATACCGGGGCAGACTGACGGCGCTCTGCAGGGAGTTGGGGCTCGTGGAGCAAGAACGCAAGCGGCTTCGCAGCCCGAAGCACGCGGTACGCATCGAGGCCGCCTATCGCCTCGGAATTATGCGGGCGGAACAATGTACCGATGAACTTCTGCAGCTTCTGGAGCAAGAAGGCGGCGAATCGACCGCCTTCGTCGTCGGGCGTTCGGCTGCCAAGTGCGCCGAAACGCTCGATCAATTGCGCCGCTTGCTGCTGCATCTGATCGAATATCATCCCGATGCTCAGCAATTGATCGCCGATATTATCGCCTCTTCATCCCTGGATCCGGCTCCGTTATATATCGAGCTGCTACGCATGGAGGATCGTGAGACACCGGTCTGCGTGGCGCTGATCGGATTGACCGGGCGTAACGACCCGGATGCGTTCGGCCCGCTGAACCGATTCATCTCATCGGAGTGTAAAGAAATTAGGATCAAAGCGGCCAAAGCTCTACTGCAATACTCCCATATGCTGCCGATGGAGCGACTAGGCGATCTGATTCGCCATTCCGATTGGGAAATCCGCGCTGTCGCAATCAAAGCCATCGGGGAATGGCAACTCGATTTCGACATCGAGGCGCTGAATGAAGGCATGGCTGACGAGGAATGGTGGGTGCGACATTACAGCGCCGCCAGCCTGGCGCAGCTGGGGCCGGCCGGTTATCCCGATCGTGCTTTCGACCTGTCCGCAGAAGGGGGAACCCGATGAGAACATTTTTGCTGGACTACGGGATCGCTGCCACCTATTTGATTGTCGGATCCGGCCTTATGTATTTATTCATTCTGGCAGTATCCCATCAGCGGATGCTTTCTATTGTCAAGAGCAGTGTGAATTCGCGTTATCGGGAGCTCGCGGGCTCGGAATACGTCCCTCCTGTCTCGATTCTGGTCCCTTCCTTCAACGAGGAGCCGACCATCATCGAGAACGTGCATTCCTTGATGACGCTCGAATTCCCTGTCTATGAAATCGTTGTGGTCAATGACGGCTCGACCGACCGGACGCTTCAAGTGCTGCTGGACACGTTCGAACTACAGCCGTGCTCACCGGCAAGCTTTCGTTCCCTGGTGCCGAGTAAAGCGATCCGAAACGTGTATCGCAATCCACTCTACCCCCGTTTGGTCGTGATCGACAAAGAAAACGGCGGGAAAGCGGACGCTCTGAACGCCGGAATCAACGCAGCCCAATATCCGCTGGTCGCGACGATCGATGCGGACAGCCTATTGGAGAAAGACGCCTTGATCCGCCTGGTGAAAGTGTATATGGAAAATCCGCAGCAGCATATTGCCGTCGGCGGCAACGTGCGCATCGCCAACGGAAGCACAATCGGGGACGGTCGTGTACTGTCTCCCAAACTTTCGAACAAATGGCTTCCCGCCATGCAGTACGTCGAATATGTGAGGGCCTTCCTCGGCGGACGCATTGGCTGGAGCGCGATGAATGGGCTGTTGATCGTGTCGGGTGCATTCGGCTTGTTCCGCAAAGATTATTTGGTGAAGGTCGGCGGCTACGAAGCGGGATGTCCCGGCGAAGATATGAACATTGTCATGAAGCTTCATAAATATATGCTGGACCGCAATTTGCCCTACCGGGTCGTCTTTTGCCCGGACGCCGTCTGCTGGACCCAGGCCCCCGATACGCTTCGGATGCTCGGAGCCCAGCGCCGGCGCTGGCTGCGCGGCAGCTTGTGGAATGTAAGCCGGTTTCGCGGGATGCTGTTCATCCCGAAGTATAAGGTGATCGGCTGGCTGGCCCTGCCTTACACCATCATCTATGAAATTTTCAGCCCCTGGATCCGGATTTCCGGGTTAGCGGCGCTCGTTGGTTATGTTCTGTTGGATATGACACAGCTGCCGATATTGCTGATTTTCTTGCTTGCCAACCTGCTCGTCGGCATGGTCTTTACGTGCGGCTCGCTGCTGATCGAAGAATTGGCTTTCCGCAGCTCCATTCGCACGAACGATCTGTTGAGAATCATTGGCTTCTCCGCGATGATGGCACTTGGCTACGACCAGCTCAGCGCATGCTGGAAGCTGCTCGGGTTGTGGGATTATTTACGTCGCAACGATGCCTGGGGCAACATGGTTCGCCGCAGCTGGCAGGACGAAGCGGCTATCCCCGTTGTCTCCGTTAAGGCTCGCGTCTCACGAACGAAGACACCCCAACGCACAGGTCGTCTAACGGACGGACACAATCCAATTTATATAGAGATGGAGTGATTGAACGATGAACACTGTCTACCCAGCCGAATCCGGCTTGACCCAACGACTATTCGCCCAAGTAAACGATACGCTGAAAGCTCCTTGGACCGAATGCGGCGTGATCGCCGCCTCAACGCACGGCATCAACCGGCATCTGCTTCACAATTTTGCGGCGCGCCTTAACAAGGATGGAGAAAATCCGGCAGTTCAAGTCGAATACGAAGAGGATACGGGATGCGTGGTCTTCCTGTTGCCGGGTCAGTCCCTCGCCTCCACCCATTTCACCGCCTTGTCGGCCAAAAATCTTCTCCAGGATGCCGACCTGCTGATTGGCGGTATGTCGGTGGCCGGCTTTTCCGAAAGCGATCCCCCCACAGAAAAAGCGATGAATGACTTCGTTTCTTTCCTGGACGGGAGCGAGCCTTCCGAGATCGCCGTGTATCACGGACAACCACGGGCATCTGAAGCGCCAACCGTAGTGATGATCGATCCGAACGCTGATTTGCTCGAATTTCTCAATATCCGCCTCGGCCTGCAGGGCTATGACGTCATGCCGGCGCAGGACGGCAAAGAAGGACTCCGTCTGGTTGCGTCGTTCCAGCCGGATCTGGTCATCACCGAGCTGGCGCTGCCGGCGCTCGACGGCTATCAGATCATTCACCGCATCCGAAATTCACCTAACCGCGATTGCCAAGTTGTCGTGCTGACCGACCAGGCTGTCGAGCAAGACATCTGTAAGTGTTTTGAGCTGGGCGCCGCCGATGTGATCAAGAAGCCTTTCTCTCCCAAAGAGCTTGAAGCGCGTCTGAAGCGTCTGCTTAACTAACTGCCGGGGAGTCTGTTCGATGGTTGTTAAAGCCTAATCGTCGGACAGGCTCCTTGCGATTCAAAGGAGTACGAGCCGAATGAAGCCGAACACGTCACCGATCGCCTGGTTGCTGCGCATCGTCTTGACGGTTGCCGCACTATTGCTGGTTTGGCATTACTGGCCCGCCAAAAAAGTGGAGAGTATCGAAATCGCGGACGGTTCGCAGATCAAGTTTCATACGAAGGGCGATCGCATCGAGATTTATGAAAACCAGCGATGGATTCCCTTTTTCGTCAAAGGGGTGAATGTAGGCGCCGCGCTTCCGGGGCACGATCCCGGCGAACTGCCGATCGGCAAAGACAAATATATGGCCTGGTTCGAGCAAATTCAGGATCTGGGGGCCAATACGATTCGCGTGTATACGATTTTGTCGCCGGAATTTTATGAGGCGCTTGTGGAGTTCAATCAGCGTCATGCAGATTCGCCGCTCTATTTCATTCAAGGCGTGTGGACCCCGGAGGACGAATTAATCGATAAAAAGGACGCCTACCTCGAAAGTATCTACACAGAGTTTCAAGAAGAGATCGCATATGCCGTAGAAGCAGTGTACGGAACAGCCGATATTCCGGAGCGTTTCGGCAAGGCGAGCGGCATCTACCGCAGCAATGCCGGCCCTTACTTGCTGGCCTGGCATATCGGGACGGAGTGGGATCCGTTGATGGTGCAGAACACGAACGAGAAGCATACGGACAAGTCCGGCTACCAAGGCACCTTCGTATCCGCCAAAGCGAACGCCTCTCCTTTTGAAAACTGGCTTGCCGAAATGCTCGACGATTTGGCGGTTCTGGAGTCGCAGAACGGTTGGAAGCATCCGCTCACCTTTACCAACTGGGTGACCACCGATCCGCTTACCCATCCCGGCGAGGTGCTCGTTCAAGAGGATATGGTCGGCGTCGACGCAACCCATCTGGAAACGCACAATTGGCCTGCAGGCTATTTCGCTTCCTATCACGCCTATCCTTACTATCCCGACTTTTTCCGATTTGACCAAACGCTGATGGATATGAAGGATCAGAACGGAACAGCCGATACATATCTCAGTTATTTAACGAAGTTAAAAGCCTACCATCAGGACATGCCTGTGCTGATTTCGGAATTCGGCGTTCCCTCTTCCTTAGGTGTCGGGCATTTGGCCAATATGGACCGAAACCAGGGAGGGCATAACGAGACAGAGCAAGGCGAGATCGACGCAGCGCTGCTGAACGATATCGCGAGTGCCGGCATGGCGGGGGGAATCGTTTTCTCCTGGCAAGACGAATGGTTTAAACGCACCTGGAACACTATGAAATATGAAATTCCGGCGAGCCGACGCAAGCTGTGGACCAACGTATTGACGAACGAGCAGCATTTCGGGCTGTTAGCCGAGCTCTCCGGCAAGGACGGACCGCTCCTCATTGACGGCTATGCGAAGGATTGGGACGCGCTCCAAAAGGATGACAAACAGAAGTTGGCAGGAACCTACCCGGGATGGAAATCTTTGTGGATAACCCATGATGAAGCTTATGTATATGTGATGGGTGAGCTGGATCGGCCGTTTGATCCGGAACGAGAGCAACTCCTCTTCGGCGTGGACACGATTCCCGGCGGCAACCGCCATGCGGAGGAGTTAGGGAAGCTAAAGCTCGATGAAGGGCTTGAGACGCTCATTGAGCTCGGCGAAGACGACGAAAGCCAAGTGAAGATCGCTTCCAATTATGATTTTCACACTCGTTTATACGGCAGTGCTCGGAATAACTTGCCGGCGGATCCATCGGAGATCGCGAAGGACGATTCCGGTCTGTTCCTTCCGTGGAAGCTGGCCGTCAATCTGGAGCAAAGTCCTCCTGACTCCACCTCGTATCGTCCGTTTCAAGATGTTCCCGCCGGTATCCTTGAGCGAGGCTCGACGGACCCCGCGGCGAGCGATTTCAACTCCATGGCGATGTGGCAGACACACGGCCGCGTCGTCGAAATGCGCATCCCTTGGATGCTGCTCGGGTTTACCGACCCCAGCTCGCTGCAGGTCATGAGCTACGACGAATTGGGGGGAAAACTGATCGCTACGACGACCAAGGGGATACGCTTGCTGCCTTGGATCATTCAACGATCCGATGGCGGCATCACCGGATTGGAAGGCGCCGGCGCTGAAGGCATCTATCCCGTCTCGAAGCTGCCGATCTATACTTGGCCCGCTTGGAATGAAGTACACAGCGTCGAGCGTCTAAAGAAAAGTTATTACTTGATGCAGGACGCGTTTCGCAAGATCGATGAAGCTGCCCCATGAGGTAACGAATAAAGCCCCTGTCGCCACGATGTAACTCGTCGGCACAGGGGCTTTATTCAAATCTTACATTATTCCTTGGCGCGTTTTTGATTGATACGCCACTTATTGAACTCCAGAAACTCAATAAACTGCTCTTTGCTGATGCCGGAATCCATCGCCTCCCTCACCAACTCAAGCCATTCCTCATCCAGCTGCTTCTCCGGCTGATTTTGATTATAAATAATCGTCTCCAGCTGAACGCCCAGCACCGCACTGATTTTTTCCAAAAAATGAATCGAAGGATTGGACTGGACCTCACGTTCGATCGAACTTAAGTAAG
>JAJFMO010000157.1 GCA_020697475.1 Paenibacillaceae bacterium
CCAACATGCTTCTTGTTGCCGGGCCACGGATATTGGCCGATCGTTTTGCCGGTCAAGGCGTCGACGCGTTCAAGGTGGTAGTAGTCGGCTGAGAACGGATGCGTCGGGTTCAAGTTGTTCACGTACCAAATTTCATCGACGCCGTCGCCGTTTAAGTCGAACACGTACACCGGGCAAAACCAGATGCCGGGCACGACGCCTTTGCCCAGATCCCGCTTCCACAGCACTTCGCCGCTTGGGGTAAACAGAATCATTTTCAACGTATCGGTAGGAAAAAAGAACATATTCTGGTTCGGGTCGTCATCGAAGTCCGCTCCGTACACGGCGCAGATCGCTTTCTCTTTGCCCGTGCCCATGCGCACGGGGAACGACCGAAGTTGGCCCAGCTTCTGTCCCAGGTCGAGGCTCATGATTGATTCCAGTTTCACTTGTTTGCTCGTTTGCAGCTCGCTCATCTCGATTCCTCCATTTGAATTTATTCGTAGGTAGTGTTGGAGATGCTAGGCTCTCCAAATCCGCCGCTTCCATTATGCGGGGGCCTATAACCTATGCGGGCTAAGGCTATTTTTGGCCTTAGAGCGACCCTTCACCCGTCACCCTGATGCTTTAAGGCTATTTCCGGCCTTAGATCGCCTGTTCTACCTCAACCAGGCATTTTAAGGCCATATCCGGCCTTAGGCCAAACACTATACTTGTTATCTTGTACTCTAGCGCCACTTTTGGCCTTAATCCGGTGTTCGCCTAACTACCTGCTACTTTAGTTAGTCAAAAGCCAAATATCCTCCCTGTTTCCTTCCACTTTCCGCCGCTATCTGCCTCCTCGGCCCGCTTCCCACGCCACTTAACGGCGTTTCCGCCGCTATCTGCCTCCTCGGCCCGCTTCCTGCGCCACTTAACGGCATTTCCGCCGCTATCCGCCTCCTCGGCCCGCTTCACGCACCACTTAACGGCATATCCGCCGCTATCTGCCTCCTCGGCCCGCTTCACGCGCCACTTAACGGCGCATCCGCCGCTATCTGCCTCCTCGGCTCGTTTCCCGCGCCACTTAACGGCATTTCCGCCGCTATCTGCCACCGCGGCTCGCTTCCCGCGTCACTTAACGGCATTCCGGCCGTTATGCGCCACCTCGGCCCGCTTCACGCGCCACTTAACGGCGAATCCGCCGCTATCTGCCTCCTCGGCCCGCTTCCCACGCCACTTAACGGCGTTTCCGCCGCTATCTGCCACCTCGGCTCGCTTCCCGCGTCACTTAACGGCATTCCGGCCGTTATGCGCCACCTCGGCTCGCTTCCCGAGCCACTTAACGGCATATCCGCCGCTATCCGCCTCCTCGGCTCGCGTTCCGCTGGAGTTAACGGCCTTCCGGCCGTTAACTCCAGTGCATGCTCGCGGCCCGCCGCGCTACACCCCTGTGATCGCCGACACGTCGATCACGTAAATTTGCCGCGAATCCTCGTGCGACGAGTCGATACACACCTGGCGGCCGTCGCGGCTCCAGCGGGGATGCAGATCGCAGCGGATATCGCCCTTCAACTGCGGCATGCTGCGAAACGAGCCGATGTCAAACACCTGTTCATCGGCCAAACGCACGAGCAGCACCCTTTTCCCCTTAACCTCGCTGTCCTTCTCGTCCATCATTACCCATCGCCCGTCCGGCGAGAAGGAACAATGGCCGTCGTGCTTCAGCATCTCCCCGCAGAACATCCGCCGCTCATCGGCCCGATCCTTCATTACAAAATAATGCTCGCCCATCCCGTCACGGTTCGCCCACACAAGAATGTGTGCGCTGTCCCGCCAATCCATGTGCGTCGCCCGATCGTGATCCGTCACCGTGAACAACTCGCTGCCATCCACGTTCGCCGTTAAAAGCCGCGACGTCCAAAAATTCGAATCGCCTTCCCCAACGCGCCAACGATGCATGAAGAAAAACCGGCTGTCGTCCGGATTGATCACCAGATGCTCCACCCAATGCTCGGCGATCCCCATACTTTCCCTGGGCTCGTACTCCCGCAATTGGCTGAACGAAACAATCTGCCGATGCTCCCCAGTGCGCAAATCCATGCGGAAAATCCCGTCTTCCTCCGGACAAAACGCCTCCGCCAACGGATCCCTTCCCCCGGCATAGCCGGTAACCGGCCGCCACTTGCGCAACCGGGCAAAATTAAGCGACAGCGCAAAACTCCCATCGCGGCTCACCGCATACACCGGCCGCGGCAACACCCGCTTCTCCCCACTGAACACGTCCAAAATCATAGACACGAACTTTTCACCGTCGTGATCGTTATAAATCACCTTGCGGTCCGGCTCACTCGGCAGCCACTGCAGCATGCAGCCTTGCTGCATATTCCAAGCCCGCGTCTCCGCCAACGGAATGAACCGATTGCCGTCCTGCAAATCGATCATCCCGACCGTCGATGTCTCCCCCGCCTCCGGCAGCCGCTCGCAGAAGTCCGCCTCCAGTCCGAGCATGTACCTCCCCGTCAAATCCCACGGTGTTTTCTCATAATAGCCAAACCAATGATGCTTGGAGCCTCTCGTAACCGCTTGAATCGGACATTTCATCGTAATCTTGTCCATGGATCTCACTCACCTTTTTCCCGACAGTTGTAGTCGTACCCTCATCTTAGCGAAAGCGGATGGCAAGTTCTATTCGTTAATTGTTTGAATTCGCCGAATCCTTGCAAAAGTTGCTGTCCTTCGTCCGCACCTGCCAATCCGCCAACTTCGCCGCCAGTTCGGCGACTTTCCCCTCATAACCGGCCTTAAAGTACAAATTGGTCGTCTCGCAAGGATCCTCGGCCAAATGATATAGCTCATGCTCACCGCAACCGCTCATGCAAAGCTTCCAGCCATCCGGCGTAACGACCGTGCGGATATCGGCCTGCAAACTGCGCGAAAGCCGCTCCCACCACTCACCCCCGCGGTAGGCGTCAACCATGCTCTTGTTGTCCTCGTCCCCTTTGGCGTTCCACTCGATGAACACATCGTTTTGCGACAGGCTCGCCTCCCCTTTCATCGCTGGATAGAGACTCTTGCCGTCCACTTGCCCGGGCACCTCAAACCCAAGAATATCGAGCAAAGTCGGCGCCAAATCGACGAGGCTGACCGGTTCGGCCATTTTCCGGGGCTGCCCTTGAAGACCGGGAACCTTGATCATGAGCGGCACACGTACCGCAGACTGATACATCATCCCTTTGGTCAACATTTGAAAATCCCCCATCATATCGCCGTGATCGCTCGTAAATACAACGACCGTATCGTCCTCCAGCCCATTCTCCCGCAGCGACTCCAGGATTCGCCCGACATGCTTGTCGACGAGACTGATCATCCCCCAATAGTAGGCAATCTGCTTCCGCCAAGCCGCCTCATTATCCATCTTTTTGATATCGCGGTAGTACGCCCTCGTCAACAGCCCTTTGAGCGTCGTGTCCGGACTCGGCAGTTTGTCGTAGCATGGCGGCAGATCGACGTCTTGCGGGTCGTACATATCGTCGAAAGCACTATGATAAGGCGAATGGGGTTCGAAAAAGTTGACGTACAGCACGAACGGCTCGTCCTTATTTTCCCGAATGAACTTCCTAGCCTGATCAGCGACATAGGCGGTTTTGCTAAACTCTTCCGGCAAGCGGGTGCAATAATTACGAGAGAAATAGTCGTATCCGCTCTTGACTTTCGCGTCGGGTTCGAAGCCGTTTTGCCGTAAAAAATGATAATAGTCGCAGTGAGCGTTCGGGTCGTTGCCTTCGCTCACATGCTTATGGTAGTTGTCGTCGATGCTTACCCATTCCGTAAACCCGTGCTGGGCATAGATCTCATCGCCGAGATGCCATTTGCCGACATAGCCTGTGCGGTAATTCGTTCCACCGCCCGTTCCGCCTGCACCGCCCGCAGCGCGACCCACGCCTCCCAGCATTTCCGCGATCGTCGGAGTCTCTTTGCGAAGTGCTAAATTATTGCCCAATGCCCCGTGATTATGCGGGTATAACCCGGTCATGATCGTCCCACGCGACGGCGTACAGACCGGCTGGGCGACGTAGGCCTGAGTGAAGACAACGCTTTCCTCAGCCAAACGATTCAAATTCGGCACCTTGATCCTCTCGTTGCCCCCTGCGGCAATCGTGTCGTGCCTCTGCTGATCGGTGAACAGGAACAATAAATTTTTGGCCATGGCGATCTCTCCCCTTCGATCTCTACTTGATCTGATGAGCATACCGCTCCTTCTTCATTTTTCGCGGCGCTTCCACGATTTCCGGTCTGCTCTCCCCGGCTTCCTCCATTCTCCGCAGCAGAGTCTCCCGCAGTTCGCGAATGAATCCGCTGTGCAGTCCCGAATCGATCAGATTGACCAACTCGTACGGATCGCACTCCAAATCATACAAATATTGCTCTTCATAGCGTTCTGAACCGGCAAATTGTTTGGCGCTCGTGTTCGGATCAAGCACCGAATACTTCCACCGCTTCGTTCGAATCGCCCGGCCGACATGATCCTCGCCGAATTGAATGAGCACTTCCTGAGGCCAGTCTTCACAGTGGCGACCATGCAGCAACGGAAGGATCGAACGCCCCTGCATCTCCGGGGGAACCGGAATGCCCGCGGCATCCAGCAACGTCGGCGGCAAATCGATCAGGCTGACCTGTTCGCGTATTTGCCCTCCGCCATTGAACCCCGGGCCTTGAAAAGCCGTCGGCACGCGCACCGAGCTTTCGTGCGGCGAGCGCTTGTATTCTTTATTGCGGGTACGAAAATGATTGCCGTGGTCGGAGGAGTACATGATGATCGTGTTGTCGGACAACCCGAGGCTCTTCAGCGTGTCCAACAACCTGCCGAACGCTTCGTCGAGTCGCTTGATCATGCCGCAATAGCCGCCCATATGCTGCTGCGCGCTCCCGTCCAATGCGGCCAAATCCGGCGGCATCCATTTGCTTGTGTACTTTTCCCGATAGCCGTCCGGGGCGGGATACGAATCGTTGTGATTTTGATGATGCGGTTCTATGTACGAGATAAATAGGAAAAACGGCTCCTGCTGATGCTCGTCTATGTAACGAATCGCCACATCGGTCAGCGCGTCCACCCGGTAGCCCGGCAGCTTGACCGGCTCGTTATCGTTATTGTACAGAATCGCCTCGTAGGCGTCCGATACGAACTCCAGACAATCCGTCCCCATCCAATATTCGTAGCCCCCGCGCCGCGGTTCGGTCACCGGCTCCTCGTCCGCCAAGTGCCATTTTCCAATATAACCCGTCGTATATCCCGCTCCGCGAAAATGATGCGCCAACGTCCGCGTCCCCTCCGGCAGCGGAATATGGTTGCGAAAGCAACCGGTCGTAGTCGGATACATCCCCGTCTGCAACACAGCCCGCGCAGGTCCGCATACCGGTTGGCACGTGACAGAGTTGTATACATGCGTGCCGCGCATGGCCATCCGATCGAAATTCGGAGTTATGTCCAGCGGGTTGTCGTGTACCCCGGTCGTATCCCAGCGCTGCTGGTCGGTGAAAAAAACGATGACATTCGGTTTTGTCGTTGCCGCTTCCTTCGTAGACAAGCTGTTCACCTCTTCGCAAAAGTTTCCGGTCGACATCTCACCTTCATCATATCGAAATGGACTCGTTGTTTCGCATACGATCTTGCGTTAAAATCGCGTAACCTTCGCAAATATTGTCATCTTGAGCTAAGTCCATCCGGATGAAACAGTAATTATTTATTGCAAAACGATAAATTTTCTGCTAAAATCATGTTCACAAAACCTAAGAGAGGTGTCATGGATGAAACGGGAAACACTCTTTTTGAAAATCGTGTTGATTTTGATGGTCGTTCCGGTATTGGCAGCTTGTATATTTGGATTGCCGGTAATTGCCAAAGGGGCAGCGGAGAATTATCCCTTATGGGTTTACTTGCCTATCATCGGCGTCATGTATGTGAATGCGATCCCCTACTTTGTCGCACTGTATCAAGCTTTCAGATTGTTAAGCAACATTGACAAGAACAGAGCTTTCTCGGAGTTGTCCGTCGGCGCTCTAAGGACGATCAAACTCTGTGCGATTATGATCAGCATCTTGTTTTTAGCTGTCCTGCCGCTCTTCTATGTTTGGGGAGACAGAGACGACGCTCCGGGGCTTGTCGTTCTCGGAATGGTTCTCACTTTCGCCCCCATGGTCATTGCCGTTTTTGCCGCCGTCCTTCAGAAGCTATTGAAGCATGCCATCGATATTAAATCCGAAAACGATCTTACGGTCTGAGGTGAACAACATGGCGATCATTATTAATATTGACGTAATGCTGGCGAAGAGGAAGATGAGCGTAACCGAGCTTGCGGAGCGAGTGGGAATCACAATGGCCAATCTTTCGATATTGAAAAATGGCAAGGCCAAAGCGGTCCGATTGTCCACTTTGGAGGCGATTTGCAAGGCGTTGGACTGCCAACCGGGGGATGTGCTGGAGTACCGGAACGACGAGGAGAGTTAAAGTTCATAAAGAAGGCGGCCTCTAAGCCGCCTTGTAGTGCCGATCCGCCGCTAACGGACGCCAAAGCAGCTTAGCCGTCCAAATCAGCAACTAACAATTTGCAACGGACACAGCAGCGTCTTAGAAGCGAAAATGAGCCGGATTGTACCGGAATACTTGCTTTAAGACGCCGTCATGTCCGTTAAACTTCGCGAGTCGCAATTCTCACTGAATAAGCTGCCGCAGTGTCCGTTAGACATTGACTCAGTCACCTCTCGCCGGAATCAAATGCTCGGCGTTCGGCTCGAAGCCGCGCTTGATTTGCTCGCGGAACAGTTGGCCCGAAGCAGCCAGTTGGGCGCGCAATTTCCGCTGTTGGCGCCGGGCCAGCCGGTCGACACCTTCAGGCAGGCAAACCGAATATAGGATATCGCGCAACTCCGCGAGTTTGCCTGCCGCCTCTACGGGCAGCGCCGAGCTTGCCGGGTCCGCCGTGTCTGCTGCCAAGCGCCCCGCCATATAGTCGTGCATCTCGTCCGGATCTTCCCGCAAATTGTACAGGGACGGGCGGCAGCCGACGTACTCGATCAACTTCCAGTCGCCGCGGCGGATGACGAACCCGCCCGCGATCATCCCGCCGGAATGCGACTCCGAGAACGCATAGTCGATCCGCTCGTCGTCCCGGCCGGTTTGCGCTAGCTGCAGCACACTCCGCCCTCGGCTGAACGGCGCGGACGGCTGCCCGAGCGCCTCGTTAATAGTCGGATAGACGTCGATCAGCGAAACCGGCTGCTCGACGACCGTCCCCGGCGCAATCCCCGGTCCGCTTACGATCAACGGGACGCGGATCGAGTCTTCATGCAGCGACGTTTTGCCCCATTTGCCGTGGGCGCCGGCCATCTCCCCATGATCGGACGCATAGACGATCAACACTTGCTCTCGTAACCCCAAGGTGTCCACCGCTTGCAGCAATTGCCCGATGCTC
>JAJFMO010000158.1 GCA_020697475.1 Paenibacillaceae bacterium
AAATACGGCGCATAATTGTTACCTTCCACCGTGTCGGGAATCGCCGCGTCGCATAACCCAAGCAATGTCGGCATGATGTCCGGACTGTTAAAAGGTTTGTCGATCTGCCTGGAAGAAGCTCCGAGCCGCCTTGGATAACGCAGCAAAAAGGGAACGCGAATCGATTCGTCCCATGGTGCTTGTTTTTTTTCCATTCCTTGCGAGCCGATCATGTCGCCGTGGTCGGACGTGTAGATGAAAATGGTGTTCTCAGCCATTCCTTCCTGTTCCAACGTATCGGCAAGATCGCCGATCAACGAATCCAGCGCGGAAATATGCGCGTAATAACCGGCCAAATCTTGTCGGCTCTTGGCTTCGTAGCTCGCCTGCACATTGGGCCGCAAGGATAATAGCGCCGGATCGTACAGATCCCGGAATGGTTGTGGTGCGGTGTCGTACGGGTTATGCGGAGGACCCCAAGACAACACCATGAACAGCGGTTTATCCTTATTGCGGTCGCGAATATATTGCTCAGCGTCCCGAGTCTGCGCGGCGGCGTCATAACCTTCCCATGTCAATAACTGCTCCTCGTCGCCGTAGTAAATGGAGTTGTTGTAATTATGGCAACATTCCAAAACCTTCCAATAATTGAATCCTTTTCTTCTATTTTTCGGGATGAATGTTGTCCGGCCATGGCCATCGATGTGCCATTTGCCGATATAAGCGGTATCGTACCCCGCTTGTTGGAACGCTTCTCCCAAACTGACGGCATGGCTTGCGATCGGCACATCGTTTACAAATACACCGTGTGTCAACGGATATTGACCTGTCATCAGCGTAGCGCGGTAAGGGGAACAAACCGGAGAATTAGATACGGCGGTCTTGAACACAAGACTCTCGGCAGCCAATCGATCCAGGTTCGGTGTCCGCACATCGGGATTTCCTTCATAACCGACGGCTTCCGCGCGGTGCTGGTCGCTAAAGACGAAGACAACGTTGGGCTTTTGATTTAACATGGACTCCAACCTCCTATTATTTCCGATCATACTGTCGGTCAGGAGATTAATCCATGGCGGGGATTTAGTTCTGGAAAAATCGTATATTAAAATTGTATAATCGGTGACGAGGCGGTGACGAGGACAAGCCGAGGGACGTGAGACGTCGGATCGGTAAAACATCGCATGCGGTTCGGGAAGGAGGGAGCGTCTTGATTCATTGTCTGGCGCTATCAAGGCTGGCGCAATTGGACGTGAAGTGGTCGGATCACTATTTGGCGGACGAAGGCTTTTATTTACACGGCAAATCCAACCCGTATTATCAGTTGATGATTGTGACGGAAGGGCCGGTTTATTTGCTGGTGGATGGGGAGAAGCTAACTTTGGAAATCGGAGACAGTTACATATTGCTCCCATGGCAGCAGCACCGGGGATGGCAGCCGTCGCCTGGCCGTGCCTCGTTCTTCTGGGTGCAATTCGCAGCCGACCCGCCGATGACACCGGATCATGAATGGATAAACCGAAGAGACGACCTTAAAAAAATTCGAAAAAAGCCCGTTGACTTGCGTACTTTTTCCGAAATAGACGAAGATTCATTGCTCCTTCCGCGCAAATTTACCCTCACTCGCAGATATGAAATATTTTCGATTTTCGAGAAACTATTGTTGATTACCCGCAACCTGGAGGAATATTTCCGATTCCATTCGTCATTGTTGGTCGGAGAGATGCTTCGATTGATTGCCAGCGATTATCTGAGCCAGAACAAAACGGAGACTTCGCTGCCCGGATCGTTCCGCACGTATCGCCAAATCGTCAAATACTGGAACGAGTTTTATGCGATGAACCCGACCCGGGAGGCGATCGAAGCCAGACTCGAACGTAAATATGAATATTTGTGCCAAGTGTTTCGGCAATATTCAGGTACGACGATGATCAATTACATTCACCAGCTGCGGGTACAGAAAGCGAAACATTTGCTGCTGAATTCCGCGCTCAATATCCATAATATTGCCGAAGAAACCGGGTTTTCCGATCCCTACTATTTCAGTAAAATTTTTAAGAAAATCGACGGCAACAGTCCGCTGCACTATCGCAGGCATCATGTCAACTAAAATCAAACGCAATATGATCCATCTTCGGAATCGACGCCTCGCCACGGCGGAACTGTCCGGGCGACAGCCCGGTCGATTTGCGGAACACTTTATTGAAATAGTTGTCGTACGAATAGCCGGTCGCCAGCGCAATTTCCTGCAGGGTCATGTCGGTATTGCGCAGCAGTTCCATCGACTTCTCCAGCCTAACTTTGGTCAAATATTGCATAGCCGTCAAGCCGGTCGTGCGGTGAAACAGCCTAGAGAACTGGTACGGTTCCATCAGAAACTGGGTAGCCAGACCGGCGGCGGCGTACCCGTTGCGCACCGCTTTTGCGCTGGCCAGACTGTAGATCGTCTCCAAAGAGCGGACGACCGGGGAATCCGGGGCGAACCGAATAACGTCGCCAACTTGCTCGTGGGCATATGCCCACGAGCAAGCGCTTCCCTGCCCGACAGGGTGATGAAAGCGAACTCCCATAAATCGCTGTCCTCCGGCAGTAAGTACCGATGATTCGTCCCTGTCCTGGCCAGAAAAGCGCATCCCCGATCCACTCTGTACTCGGAATGGTTCGAGTGAAACCTTCCCAACCCGGCATAAGTATATTGAAAAATGAACTGGTCGTTCGTTTTCCGCGCCAACCCGTTCCAGTCGTATTTTTGTACACGTTTCTCTTTCCCTACATACACGAGATTGGCGAACGAATTAACCGGTCCGTCGGTAAATTGAAACCCGCAGACACTCATGTGGTCCTCCCGCAATTTTTTACCCTGTCTGTGGCAAATAATTATCATTGTTTACGTTTACAGCTTACCCTAGAATGAGAGAGAAAGAAAATTTAGTAGGGGGAGATTACGATTATTAGTCGATTTGTAAAAGCAGGCTCTATCGTGATGGTGGCTGCGGCTTTGGTCTTATCAGGGTGTGGGGGAGGCGGCGGCAACGCGGCGTCCGATGCAGGCGGTACTTCGGGAGCAGGCTCTGCGGAACCGGTGAATACCCAACTGTTCGACAAGCCGACCACATTGCAGATTTATCAGTCTACCGGGAGTATCTCCGACACGGAGTTCAAAAATTTAATCGCCGATCCGGTGAAGAAGAAATGGCCGAACGTTACTTTGGAAATAGTGCGTGAAGGCAAAGACATCACTAAGGAAAACTTGCTTGCGGCTAACCAGTTTCCCGATTTGATATTTACGGATTCTTTGTCGTTGCGCGACTATCTTGATCTCACTTTGGCCAGAGATTTGAACGACGAGATCAAGAAGAACAAGTTGGATCTGGGTGTGTACGAGAAGCGGGCGATCGACGAAATTAAGGCGTACTCAGACGCCGGTCAAACGTATGCCTTGCCGTTCTCGCTGAATTTCGGGGTAATTTATTACAACAAGTCGATTTTCGATAAAGCGGGATTGTCCTATCCGAAAGACGGAATGACTTGGAAAGACCTGTTCGAAATGGCGAAAGCCGTTGCAGCCAAAGATCCGTCGGTGAAGGCGCTCGGTACGTCGGGTATCGGCCGCGATGCGGAGTCGCTCCGATTCCAGCTGGTCGATCCGAAGACTCAACAAGCGACACTGGACAATGAAGATTGGAAATATATCATGAAGCTGGAAGTCGATTTGCAAAATTTGCCCGACAACCGCAAAGCCAAAGGCGGACGGGATGGTTTCGTGAAAGATCAGGTTATGGCGATGTACACGTCTTACGGCGCACGGGTAGGAGAGCTTGAAGAGGCGGCTAAAGCCGGTAAGCCGGTGGATTGGGATATGGTGACGTTCCCGGTTCGCGAGAATTCCAAAGATCCAGGGATGGAGACGGAAGCGCACGTACTCATGATTTCGTCGACGTCGAAGTATCCGGATCAAATGTTCCAAATCATCAAATATTTGTCGACCGACGATACGATTCAGACGATGGCATCCAAGAGCGGCAGAATTTCTTCGCTTAAGGATGATAAATACAAACAAAACTTCGGCCAAGATTTGATTACGCTCAATGGCAAGAACGTTCAAGCGATTTTCAAGAACAAATTCGGCCCGAACGCCAAGCCTTCCAAGTACGACCCGCTCGTCACGAAGGAATTGAACCAGGCGTTGAAGGACGCGCTGGCTGGCACGGACATCAACAGCGCTTTGCGCAGCGCCCAGGAACGGGCGAACAAAGCGATCGCGGAAGCGAAAGCGTCGGGGAATTAACAATTTTCCAAATAAACAAGGCGGAACCGGTTGTAGGTTCCGCCTTGTTTATTTGGGTTATAGCAGCTTCTCCGCCATCGACTTCAACTCGTCGAATCGTTCTTCCACCAACATCCGACCATAACCGTTGTGTTCACCGTGGGCCATTCTCTGCCACGCCGTATTCCGACTCCCCGTGTTGCGCCAGCCTTTCACCTGTGCGTTCAGCAAAGCCCGTTCCGCTTGGACGAAATCTGCTATCGTCCTCCCGTCCCACAGGGGCATTATCACCGCAAGTTTTGACAAACGCTCAACGATTGTCTCAGTATATTTCTCGCCTCGCTCGGCGGAAGCGCCGTTTATAATCCGATCGTCTTTCCCATACTGGGGATCGCTCAGTATTCTGTCCATTCTGACATATTCGGGATGGAGGTGCATCATAAGAGAAGTTTCACCGATTCCGGCATGATCTCCGGAATATCCGACATCCTGGGCGAGCATAAACTCCGGCACACCGAGCACGGGTATGCACAACCTTTCCGTCATCCGAATCGCCGTTTCCTTGACGACAATTTGCTGATTACAGCTATAATGGCCGGTAAGGATGATGATCGACCGGAATCCTAGACGTTGAAATTCATAGCAATATTTCTCCAACCACGGACGCAATAAATAATTATCCCAATTATCTTCTTCCTCCATTCGCACGGTTGCCGGCATCCGCTCGCCTCCCATACCGCCATACAGAGGCGGATGGACGATTCCCCCGGATCGTTGGGCTGCCATAACGCACAACCGATGGGCCTTGAGAGAATCCAGTCCGATCACATTATGTTCTCCGTGCCATTCCACCGTACCTAACGGCAAGTATACGACGGGCAATCGATCAAACGCAGCCCTAAATTCCTGGGGCAGCATTCGCTCCCATTGAATGGATTCCATCTTTTGATTTTCATGATTCAATTTGGAGATCCTCCTTCGACTCATCGTGTGGACGAACAACGCCTCATAACCGATCCAAATTTGCCACGTTGTTTAATGCGCTTACATCAGAAAGTATAAGGTTTACCCAATATATTTGTAAATGTATGAGCAGATTTTTTTATGGTACAATCAATCGGGAAGAAAGTTGATGTTTATTATACGGTTTGGGAGATGAGGAATTTGGTGCAGTCGGGGCAAAAATATTACGTTTACGTCGGTTCGTATACGCGTAAAGAACCAACGGGAGTGTACGTTTGCGAGTTGGATACTGCTACGGGAGAGCTTAAGCAAATCGGCGGCATTGACGACGTGAAGAACCCGAGCTTCCTGCGGTTGGATGCGAGTCGGGATAGGTTGTACGCGATCGGCGAGCGGGGGGACAGCGACGGGCAATCGCGCGGGGCTGTCTCAGCTTACATTATCGACAGGGAGACGGGACAATTGGCATTCATCAACCAAATTTCTACGGAGAGCCAATCGTTGTGCCACATCAGTCTCGATCTGGAAAGCCAGTATATGGTGGGAACGAGCTATCGCGGAGGAACGGCTTTCATTGCATCACTGACACCGGACGGCTCACTCAGCAAAGTAACCGAAACGGTTCAGCATTCGGGCAGCGGCCCGGTGACGAACCGCCAGGATAAAGCCCATGCCCATTCCGCCATCGTTGACCCGACGAACCGGTTCGTTTTCGTTTGCGATTTGGGGATCGATAAAATTATGATTTATGAGATCGATCGCACGAACGGCAAGCTGAAGCCTCATGGCGAAGCAGTGCTTCACCCGGGCGCGGGGCCAAGGCATTTTCTGTTCGACGCGAGCGGCAAGTTCGCCTACGTAATCAACGAACTGGATTCTTCGGTTACCGCATTCTCTTACGATGGCAAGGCAGGAGCGCTTCACACGCTGCAGACGATTGCGGGATTGCCGGAGAGCTTCAGCGGGGAGAAAAATACCGCGGCGGACATCCATCTGTCGCCGGACGGCAAGTTTCTGTACGGCTCTCAACGCGGGCACGACAGCATTGTTGTATATGCGGTGGATCCTGCGAGCGGAAAGCTGGAGTATGTCGAGCATGCCTCGACGCTTGGCCGGATCCCGCGCAATTTCGCGATCACGCCGGATGGCGGATATTTGCTCGCGGCGAACCAGGACACCGGCAACGTGGTTGTTTTCCGCGTGGATCGGCAGACAGGCAAGTTGACGCCGACGGGCGCTCAGTTGCAGTTATCGGAGCCGGTATGCGTGGAGGTATTGCCGAATTAGTCGGTTCCAACCAAGTAATCGACCAAACTAAATGAATATCTGCGACCGGGGTGGTTTTAATCCCCGGTTTTTCTTATTGCTGGAAGCTTACCATCTCCGAACGACCCAGCTCATCTTTGTTTTCGTCGATGACCCTTACTTCCACTTGCATTTCCGCCGACTGGCCTTTCTTGACAATGAGGTTTGACGGCAGCGCCGCGATCAGCGTCGTTTCGCTTTGCCACTTCGTCTTTAGCGGCATGTCATTCACGTAGATGACGCATCCTTGCCCGTAACGGCCGCCTTCTACGCGCAGCACCTTGCCATCCAGCACCGAAATGCGCTCAATCTTCGGAGGCCCGTATCCCATAACGAAATTGTCAGCGATGATCCGGTCTTTGTCCGCCCCATAAATCGCTTGCTGGCCAAACAAAATATCGTCCTCGATCTCCTGCAATTTCGTCAAATCATCGTCAGGAACAATCCCCAACGACTCATCATCCTCTTCGGCAGGCAGCAACGGATACTTTTTGGACAAGTTGTACAGAAAATCGGTATATGCCGTCCCCGGAATACCGGCCAAATGCAGCACATATGGACTTAAGTGCACAGGGCTAATGTGCAGCGACTCCCTCGGCGCATTCAAATAATTGCTCCAGATCACGAATGGGGTATCATGCGTCTTGGTCACAAAATCCGGATCGTCCGCCTTCAAATATCCGGTATCCCGGTACACCATGTAGTCGTCTTCGAGATACGGCAAATGATCGCCGAAAAACACAAGGATCGTCGGTTCGTCCGATTGGCTGTAATGCTCGACCAGCGACTGCAGCATTTTGTCGGCGTCCTGCGCCCCTTGAGCGTACGTTTCCAGCAGCCCGCGGGAGTCGCTCGACATTTTTCCCTCTACATCAATGGTGTTGTCGTCGAACTTGCCCG
>JAJFMO010000159.1 GCA_020697475.1 Paenibacillaceae bacterium
TGAACACGTCCTCGCTCGCTTTGCCGAACAGTACCCGCAGAATCGGGTGATAGAACGCCGCCACGACCACGCTGATTGTAAGCGACAGCAAGAAGACGGCCATAATCGCATTGGCCGCCGCCTTGGTGACCATCGGCTCGTTGCCGCTGCCCTTGTACTGAGCGACCACCACCGTTCCCCCGGTGGCGACGGCCACGAACACACTGATCAGAAACATATTGATCGAATCGATCATATTCACCGCACTGACCGCCGCTACGCCGGATGAGCTGATCATCGCCACGTTCACCAGGTTCAAGCAAAGAATGAACGCCTGGTCGATTAAGAGCGGCGTGAACAATGCGGTAATTTGCTTATGGTCGATCGATTCGCCGGACAAATAATTTTGCAGAAAGGCCCGTTGTCCGAGCTTCCCCGTAATCTGCACGTTAAGTCACTTTCTTCCCGACAATCTTATTGATTTGGGAATCTTAACATCGTACAGGGGCAGTGTCAATAGGAATACTTGCCTGTATCCTTGCCTTTTCTCTTCTTCCGAACTTTCTCCGTTTATCCTCGACGAGCCTGCAGAACATTTCCGATCTTCCCGTTCCTCGCCTCGATTCCTTGCAGCACGGCGGCGATATGATCCAGAAGCTGTTCCATCGTATCCGACCCCTTGCGCACAATTTGCGTTACCCGGCCATTCAGCTGGATAACATCTTCCATCGTTAATTCCTTGGCCGTATTGACGATGACCGGAATTTCCCGCCACGGCTCGCGTTTGCGCAATTCGACGATAAATTCGAAACCGTCCATCTGAGGCATCATCAGGTCAAGCAATATCAAATCCGGCAATTTGTTTGTCAATTGCTCAATCGCAGCGATCCCGTTGCCGGCGGTTTCCACTTCCCAACCTTCACGGTCCAGAATGGTCTTCATCATATCGCTGGTCACAGGATCGTCCTCAATAACCAGAACCGAATGGACAGGCTGCTCCTTGCGGTATTTTTGCAAAATCTCGCTCAGTTGCTCTCGGCGAATCGGCTTGGTAATAAATTCCGATGCCCCCAAAGCGAAGCCTCTTTCCTTATCGTCGGAAATGGTGATGAGAATGACCGGAATCGAGCTCATCCCGGGATCCGATTTCAGTTCGGTTAATACTTGCCAACCGTCCATCCCCGGCAAGATCAAATCCAATGTAATCAAATCCGGCCGGGACTGCCTGGCCAGATCCAAACCTTCTTTCCCGTTGGCGGCCGTCAAGATCCGATACCCTTCTTTTTCCAAGAAACGACAGAGCAAATCGCGGGAAGCGACATTGTCTTCAATCACCAGCACTGTGCCCCTCGCCGCCGATCGGTCGCCGGGGAAGGCGAGCACGTTGGGAACCAGGCTCTCTTCAAGCTTCGGCTCTTGAGTCTCTCCATCTTTCACAGGCAATATCACGGTAAAGACAGAGCCTTTGCCGAGCACGCTGGATACCTCGATATCGCCGCCCATCATGCGGCAGAAGTTTCTGCTGATGGTCAGCCCCAAGCCTGTCCCGCCGTACTTCCGCTTGGTTGACGAATCCGCCTGCGTGAACGATTGGAACAGCCTGCCGATTTGTTCCTCGGTAAGGCCGATACCGGTATCTTTGACGCTGAACACGATTTGCTTTCCGGAATCGGCCACCCTTTTCTCCACTTCCAAGGTGACTTGCCCTTTCTCCGTGAACTTGCAAGCGTTGCCGAGAAGATTCAGCAAGCACTGCTTGACCTTGACCATGTCGGCCGTCATCGAGCCGGTCGCTTCGTCGCAGCGGACGATCAGACGGTTGCCGTTCTTGTCGGCCAGCGGTTGAATAGCGCTGATCACTTCATCGACCATGTTCGGGACAGAGAACGTCTCGACAAACAAGTCCATCTTGCCCGCCTCAATTTTGGACAAATCCAGGATGTCGTTGATAATGGAAAGCAAGTGCTTGCCGGAACTGTTGATCTTCTTGATATCCTCAACAAATTCGGGTTGATCCGAGTCTTCGGCCTCTTCCTGCAGCAGCTCGCTGTACCCAATGATGGCGTTCAGCGGCGTACGCAACTCATGGCTCATGCTGGCCAGGAATTCGCTCTTCACTCGGCTGGCCGCTTCCGCCGCTTCCTTGGTCAGCAGCAGCTCTTCAATCGTCCGATAGCCGGACTTCACGACATAATAAACAAACACGCCGAACAACATCAACAAGGCGATCAGAAGTTGGACAAAAAATTGAACCTTGAGCAGTATAAATACTAGGCAAATGATATAACTCGCGATAAACGCCATCATCCACCACGACAGTATCCTCCAGGACTTGCTAAGCGGCGCATTCCCCAGCATTCGCAACACCCGGCGAGTGCCGACCAACGACATGGCCATGAAAGTAATACCAGTTAATATTAAAAACAGAAATAATAGACCCTTCACAAAAAAACTCCTCTCAACCGCTACCTCACAGAGTATACTTTTTCCCGTTCTAAAATTTGAAAGAATGTATCAGCCACCTTTGGGTTAAATTGCTTGTTTTTTTGATTGGCGATTTCCATCATGGCGCGCTCGGAGGTCCACGACGATTTGTACGGCCTTCGATGGGTCAGCGCGTCATACACGTCGACGATCGAGACGATCTGCGCCTCGAGCGGAATTCCATCCCCGGCCAACCCTTGCGGATAGCCTGTCCCATCCCATCGTTCGTGATGGCTGAGCACAATGTTGCGGGCAAACTCCAGCAACGGGAACGGCGCTTTGGGCAAGATTTCGTTGCCGATCGTCGTATGCGTCTGCATGATTTCGTATTCTTCCGCGGTCAACGAGCCCGGCTTCAATAAAATATTGTCTGGGATGCCGATCTTGCCGAGATCGTGCAGCGAAGCCGCAAGCCGGATCATCTCCGCCTGCTCCTTGCTGTAACCTAAGGCGCTTGCCAGCTTCTTCGCCATTTCCCCTACCCGATAGGCATGTTCTCCGGTGTTGTCATCCCGATACTCCGACGCCTTCGCCAGACATTCGATGATCGCGCTTTGCGCCAGCTCAAGCTCCATCGTTCGTTGCTTGACTCTTTCCTCCAACTGTTGATTGTATTGCTGTACCGCCAGGTTCAGGAATCGGGTTTGCAGCAAATTTCTCATTCTTAAGAGCACTTCGACGCTGTCCAGAGGTTTGGTGAGAAAGTCGTTGGCGCCGAGCAAGAGCGCCTCGCGTTTGGATTTGGGGGTAACATCTGCGGTAAGAATAACAATTGGGAGAAATGTCGTCTTAGGGATAAGCGGGGTAAGCAGTTGAAGCAGTTGTCTGCCGTCCATGTCCGGCATGTGCAAATCGAGCAAAATGATGTCCGGTTGCATTTCGTGGAAAATCGGAATCGCCAGCCTGGGGGAGTCGGTCGAGTGTAATTGCGAATACCCTGCTCGTTTCAAAATCCGTTCGAGCAATTCGATGTTCGTTTCTTGGTCGTCGACAATCAGAATTTTTGCGTTTTCAAAGATGACCGTCGTCTCCAATATAACCACCGTCCTCGCAGCAACTTAGATTCTTCATAGAGTGGATTTTGCTTTTAGTATACAATTTCTTTTGCCATATTGCGACAAAAAAATGCACACCCATAAGGGATGCGCAAAAGGGTTCGCCTTGGTTTGAAGGGCCTTGACGGGTCTTGCTGCTATCTCAACAACCTCTGAGGCAGCTTCTTCACTTGAGTGCAGCAAGTTCGAATTTTTACACCCTGCTTGCCCTCGCCCACTCTTGCTTCAACCGCTCCAGTTGACGCAGATGATGCCGATAGTGCATACCGATCAGCACGAACCATTCTTGGGCGTTCAACCCGCTGAAGCGTGGGTGCGGGACGGTCGTCGACGGGGCGTCTGCGAGGGTCGGCTCGATAGTCCGCATACGATCGATGACGGATTGGAGCCCTTGAACCAGCTGCGCCTTGCTTTCCGGCTGCAGAGGGGTGTACTGTGCCGACGGCGGCACTTGGACACGGATTGGCGGCAGCTCGCCCGCGGCGAAAATCGCTTCGCCGACTTGCGACTTGCCCACCGGCGACGGTACGTCTTTCGCAGGCGGGGCCACAGCAGCAGCAGCGGCAGCCTGCGGCGACGGCAGCGTCGTAGGCGTTGCCGCACCCTCCATGCAGGCGGCGACGTTGCCCAGTTGCATTCCGTGCGCGGATTGGATCAGGTGCTGGACCACCTGCCCGATCGACCACTCGCTCTCACCCGGTTTCCAGCCTAGCTGCTCCACGCTGAGCGACTCCAGCTCCCGGACGTATTCCTCCGTGGTTTGTTCCACTTGCTGCAACGCTTCTTTCGTGCTTCTCATTGACAAACAACTCCTTCATCCTCGTTTGTCCCGAGTATACGACAACGCTGCTGACACCGTTATGTCAGCAGCGTTTTAACATTTTCATAACTTCTTCACGCACTTTCTCCCGAATCGACTCCGGCTCCAGCACCTGCATCCCCGCTCCCCAACCAAGCACCCAATAGAGCAACTCTTCCGGGCGGCGGATTCGAAAGGTCGCCAACCAACTCCCCCCATTCTCTCCTTCCGGCTCCGGCTCAAGAGATACCATGAAAAAGTTGCCGGCTTCCTTTACCCTATCCACGATCTCGGAATTCACCCGGATGCGCACGCTCAGTTCGCGATCATCGCGCGGCTTGTAGTTCTTCATGCGAAAATCCGGCGGAAGATCGAACCGATCCGGCAACACGGTCAATTCCGACATGCGCGACAAGCGAAAATGGCGAATATCTTCCCGCAGGTCGCAATACGCCACCAACAGCCATACCCCTTGCGTTAACACGAGGCCATAGGGAGCGGCGATTCGAACGCTGTGGCGGTTGCCGTCCTCGTCAGCCATGCTTTTTATATAGGCGAATTGGATCTTCCGCTCCTCGGCGATCGCTTTGCGGATCGTCTCCAGGTAGATTCTTTCACGCGCCTGCACCGCTTCCTTGCCGATGGCCAGAAGGCGAAACATGCCGCGCACCCGCTCCGCCTCCAGTCGAACCGATTCCGGCAGAATCACCTCGATTTTATTGCGGGAGGAGCCCGCTCGGCGGCGATATTCTTCGTCGAATTTTTGCTCGATGAAGTCGGTCCCGATCAAGAGTGTCACCGCTTCATCCACGGTAAAACACCTGGATGTCCCGATAGATGGTACGGACACTGACCTCGAAGACAGCCGCTAAATCCTCGGCACGCAGCATCGGTTTGCGTTGCAGTTCGAGCACAATGGCGAGCATCCGGTCTGTTTTGTTCACTTGGATTGCATCCTTTCTATTCGTGCAACGAAATACAGGTCAAACGCTCCCCTATCAGTACATGTAAATATAACGAACATTAATCCGTCTTTCAAAAAATCTCCATTGTCTTAATTAGCCCAAACAGCTAGAGCACTTGAGGCATATCCTAAAAAGCAAGTTAAAAATGAATGCAAGGAGGAAGAACGAATGGGTCTTGGAACTGGAGTCGGGGTAGGCGCGGCATGCGGAGGTTTTACTTCCACTGCAACAATTTTAGTGCTTTTCATCTTATTGGTAATCGTGTCCATGGGTTTTGGGATTTAAGAATATATTCCAGTGTGAAAAGAAGAGTTCCCGTCCCGGGCTCTTCTTTTCAATTTATAAAGGGTTCACGTTGTCAGCGCAAGACTCACTTCCCTATTCTCGATGTTCTTCCCTTACCGGCTTCACATGCCGGGGAACTTCCCGCCCCTCCATCGCAATATATTCCACATCGAACACGCCGCGGTACCCGAACAACGGCCCAAACACCTTGTTGCTTACCCGCACGTCGATGCGGTATTTGCCTGCCTCATCATCGTACCACTCGCACACATCCGCGACCCCGGAGAACAACATCGGAAAGCGAAACCCGACTTTGCCCTCGTAAAAATATTGCGCCCCCGACTTCAGCCGCATCCCGCCGTTGTCCGCCGCCGACATATCAATCTCCACCGCCAGATGCTGGTGCGTGCCGAGGTAGTCGATGATCTTCCCGCGCTGCTCGCTGTAAATCATCGTGGCGTCAAATCTCTTCTCCTTATGAGGAAAATGGTACGTCCGCGCCCAAGTCACCGTCTCCCGTCCGAAGCTGTCGCGATAGGCGTAATTTTCGATCGTAAACGGCACTTCTCGCCCCCGCTGGGGAAACATGATATTCCTCCACGTACCGATGGCCAGAAACGGCAGCGTATACCATCGGCCATGCCAAACATGCTCCATCGTCCCGCGGCCGATCGAGGCGACACCGCTTGTGCTGTCAAAGCCGAACCGCTGTTGAATTTTCGGATGAAGCTTGGCGAAACTTTCGCCGAGTACCTTTTGATAAATCGATGTCATGCTCCGTTCCCCCTCAAGGGCTGATTAGGCTCGTAGTACGTGACGATGTCCGCCCACAATTCCTGAACAATCTCGACGATCGAGGAGTCGAACTGGGTATGCTTGCACTTGTCGAGCTCAGAACGCACGTAGTCCATCCCCAGCGCTTTGCGATAGGAACGGTTGGAGCACATCGCATCAATGGAATCGGCAATGCATAACACTCTGGCGATGAAAGGGATCTCCTCCCCTTGCAAGCCATGCGGGTACCCTTTGCCGTCGAACCGCTCATGATGATGCAGCACGCCCTTCACGATCTCTCCGGAAATGTGCAGATTGTTGCACAGCTTGGCGCCGGACACGGTATGGGATTTCATGGCTTCGTATTCTTCTTCGGTTAAACGGCCTGTTTTCAGTAAAATCAAGTCCGACACCGACAGCTTCCCTACATCGTGAATGAGACCGCAATTGTACACCAACTCGGGATCAAGGTCGGGGAACTTGCTTGCTACCATCTGGGCGATGCGGGCTACCCTCTGCGAATGGCCTTGGGTGTAGGGATCCCGCGCTTCCACGCTTTGCGACAGTGTGAGGATCGTCTGCAGATGCCTCGCTTCCAGAGCATCCCGCCAACGGATATCTTTGACGACGAAATAAATAATAAATACGAGAATCAGGAATACCGTTAACACGTCCAGCAAAGTAACGAATTTTACGCTCGATTGAATGTCTTCGAAGGTCAGAAGCGCCAGCACAATATTCAACACGAACGAGCTGCATGCGGCAAATAGATAGATTGTACGGTCGAGAAAAAGCAGCGAAAAGACGGGCACCAGCACGAACACGCCGGTCAGCGCCCATTCCTGCAGCAAGGTGAAGACGACCGAGACGATCATCAAGGCGTTGGCCACGAGGACGTAGGGCCGGGCTTTGGCGGGTACATAACGGCTAAGCAAGGAGGGAAGAAATCCGATCAGCATGATGATGACCAATGGGATGAAATGCTTGGCCGGAAACACCCATATATGGCGCGACGTCAGGATCAGCAATCCAAAATAGACGGAAATTTGTCCGATCACGATAAGCTTTTTGATTTGATCGTATTTTGCGTCTTTGGGCATGGCGACTCCTTGATGTCTATTTTTACCTTTATAGATTTTACAAGTTCCGGGTCCCCGCAAAGTGCCTGTTTCAGCTTCCGAGGACAAACGGCAAACATCGCCAGATGGCGAAATGCGTTTGTACAGACGCACGAACAATCATCGGAGGACTACTTTCTGAGACGTGAAGCACTAGCTCCACTTTGTGGGCTGCTTTACTATAATTATAGCGAATCGGGACAGGACTGAATATAGCGATATAGCAATATTGCGGCATAACGGCAAGCTGTTTTCCCGCTTATTTTCCCATGACCATGATCTCGGACATGCCGATTTCTTTCGTGTCCGAACTGCGATCCAGGACAAGCTTGATCGATTTCACCTTCTTGCCTCCCAATCCCGACATGACGGCTGTACCGGAGCCTGCAGGAAAGACGACGTCATAGACCGTGCCGTCATCCAAAACCAGCTTGCCGGATGACACCGCCCTGCGGGCGTCTCCACTGTCATACAAAGCAACAGCCGCAACTTCCCGCGGTTTCTTCCACTCCAGATTGACCCAGGACGTCTCCTCCGCCTTGGGCACCCAATCATATTGGGCAAACTTGGCGGATATCCCGATTTCCCCGTCGATCAAAGATTTCCCCGATCCGCTCTTGCTGGAGCTGACGGTGATTTGAGCGGAAGGCGCAATATTGGTCCACTCGCTCGTTCCGGAAGGCTTCAACTGCTTCGTGATCGTCGGTCCATTGACATACATTGTCCCGTCCTCACGAAAGCCCATCTTGTCGATGTCCAGCTGCCGACCATCACTCGGCTTCCCATTCATATGGGAATGATACACAACCCATAGTTCCGTGCCGTCCGGGGACTTGACCACACTGTGATGTCCTGTTCCCGAAACGTTCGAGGATACCGATTGAAGAACAGGATTGTTCTCCCACTTGACGAACGGCCCGAGCGGACTCTTCGACGTGGCGTAACCGACCCCGTAATTTCGATTGCAATAGCAGTTGGCGGAATACATCAGGTAATAAGTCCCGTTATGCTTGATCGTCCATACTCCTTCGTTCCACCGTTTCTTGCCTCCGGTCTCCCAAGCCTGCTCGGGATGGGTCAGCCGCACCGGCTGGCCTTTGTAGGAATGCAAATCTTCGTTCAATTCCACCCCGTAAATTTCGCTTTCCACATGGTCTCCGACCGGATGCAGCGTCTTCGTGAAGTAAAGGTAAATTTTGCCGTCATCATCCACAAACGCATGCGCATCAATCACCCCTGTCTGATCCAGATCTTCGCCGAAGCTGAACACCGGCCCTTTCTCCGGATGCTTGAAAGGCCCTTTCGGGCTGTCGCTGACAGCTACCGACATTCGTTTCGGCTCCCCATCCTTTTTCGCAGCAGAGAAGAACATGTAGTACTTTCCTTTGTACTCCAGAACATCCGGCGCCCAGAAGCCCGTCGTCGCCCACGACGACACTTCCTCGGGAGGCAAAGCCTTCCCTTCAGATTTCCAATTCGCCAGATCGGTAGACGAGTACACCTTGTACCCGTTGCCGGTGATGTACGCATAATATTTGCCATCGCTGGCGCGAAGCACACCCGGATCCGCACCGCTCCGCACAACCGGGTTGCTGTACAGCAACTTCGGATCTACCGACGGGCTCATCTGCCCGGAGGGCTGCGTATTGTTGTCGGCTGCTCCCGGTTCGGAAGCACCCGGGCCGGCTTCGCCGGATTGTGCCTCCGGCTGCGAGCTGCAGCTCACCAATATAAACATGAATGCGACGATAACAGCGAAGCCGCGAAACCAACCAAGCTTTATCATAACGGAAATCGTTCCTCCTTCTTCCCAACATCAGTATTTCATCGGATTATCCTTGTTCCACTTGTCCAGTCTTGCTTTCAAGTTTTGCAAAGTCGATTTGAGCGAGTCATCGTTGATCAAGTTATGCGTTTCTTTGGCGTCCTGGCGAATATTGTACAGATACTCTTCATCTTTCCCGCCTTTGGATTCCGATTGGATATATTTGAAATCACCGCTGCGAACAGCCGTAGATATCGTCTGTTTCGCATTCTTTTCTTTCACCTTGAAGCGCCAAAACATCTCATCATGAGGCATATTCGTATTTTTCCCGCTGATAAAGGGGGTCAAATCCGTTCCCTCGACGTGGTATTGCTGCTTCAACTCCTGTTCGCTGTACCCTGCGGCGACGGCGACTGTCGGCAGCACGTCCATCGTCGTTACCAACTTGTCGAAGCTGGATTTGCGCGGATAAACGGCCGGCCATTGGATCGTATACGGCATATGGATGCCGCCCTCGAACACGTTGTATTTTCCGCCGCGCAGGCCGCCGGACTTGCCCGCTTCCGGACCGTTATCCGAGATGAAGATGACCATCGTGTTGTCCTTCATCCCTTTATCGTCGAGCTCCTTCAGCACTTTGCCGACGTTGTCGTCGAGCGCGTCCACCATCGCTGCATAGATGCGATCGCGCGGGTCCGTGATGTTCTTGTATTTCTCCACATAACGATCCGGCGCCTGAAGCGGAACGTGGGTGGCATTATAAGCCAAATAGAGGAAAAACGGCTGCTTGCTGTCCGCTTGCTTATCGATATATTGAATCGCTTCGCGTGTGAACGCTTCGGTCAAATATTGCGGCTCGTTTACATCGACGTATTTTTTCGACTCCGGGTCGTATCGTTTCACTTGTTGGATGTAACTGGTTCCCCATTGATTATGAATCATGCCGCCCATGACCGGGGGATTGTTCTTGTCGATATGCCAGGCGTCGTCCGGCGCCTTAAGCGGCGCTTTCGGGTAATAGTTGCCGATGCCGCCGGGCAATCCGAAGAAGCCGTCAAACCCGCGGCCTGTGGGCATGAACCGTTCCGGCGGACGGCCTTGGCCGGCCAGATCCCATTTGCCGATCGCCATCGTGGCATACCCTTTGTCTTTCAATAATGTGCCTATCGTGACACTCGGAATGTTTTGCGGATGATCGCGAGCCTCTTCATTGCCGTCGAAGCCGAGGCTAGCCGGGTAGTGGGAAGTCAACATGGCCGCCCGCGAAGGGGCGCACACCGGCGAGGCGGTGTAGCCTTGCGTGAACAGCACCCCGTTGTCGGCGATCGAGTTCAGATGTTGGGTATCGACGATCGAACGAGCGTAAGTCAGACGGGTGTCTCCGTAGCCCAGATCGTCGGCGTAAATCATGACGACATTAGGCCGGGCTGCGGAAGGGTCGGTGTCGGGGGGAGCCTTCGCTGTGTCCCGGGTACATCCGACGCTGAGTGTTGCCGCCATGGCGAGCGACAACGCCGTTGCCAAAGCTCGTTTGGCTTTGGGTGCGGCGATTTTGGATCGTTTCATCTATTATTTTTTCCTCCCTCGGATGAGACGTTCGGTGTCGGGTTCGGTGCTGGTTTCGGTGCTGGTTTCGGTGCCAGGTTCGGTACTCAGACACTTGCCGGCGCTTGGGAGTTGCGAGGAATTCAGCAAGCCTGTCAACGACAAGGCGATCATTGCCAAGCTCAAGCTGATCGGGTTGAAGGGGGCGACGTAGGCAGCAGGTTGCACCGCCGCGCCAAGACCAAGCAAAAAGAGCACGAGAATGTTGGTTTTATAAAGAACCTTGCGCTTTGTCCCGCGCAGCATGACAAATAGCAGACCGAAAGCGATCTCCCCGAGCCCCATGAGCGTCAGGATCGGCCTTTCGAAACCGTGAAGAAATGCCGCCCCTTGCAAAATGTCCATTTCCCCCGAGTCCGGAACGAGCAGCTTGGGCACCAGCCCTTGGTACAGCCAGATCAGGCACAGGCTAAGCGCCGATACGATCTCGATGGCGGCTCGGCGCAACGAAAGTTGCGGAGGAATGCCTCGTTCCAGCCACAGACGCAGGCAATCGAAGCTCCACGCCGTAGCCCACCCCATGAGCGGGCGGAAGATCAGCCGGTCGAGCCAGCCGCCGATCGTGCCGAAGCGAGTTTGGTAGTCGTACCTCGTCAGGAAACGAATGCCGCCTTCGGTCGGGACATACCGCCAAAATCCGGCTCCTTCGCGGATCAGCGAGATGGGGTTGGCGGAGCTGAACTTCAAGCTGGACGTCAGCACACCGTTCTTCTCCTTCGTGCCGACCGTCTCGCCCTCCCCTGCCACGGACAGCCCGAATCCGATATTCGTTTGATATAAAAAGCGCTGCGGTTCCGTCTCCGACGATTTGGGAATGTATGTAATCTCCGAAAAACGCAAGTCCCACTGTTGGTGCAATTCCGGGGTTTGAGTATGTTTCCACAGCGCTTCGATCGGCGCTTGGATGAACGCTTCCACGTAGATCGGCTTGCTTCGTGACATCAAGGCTTATCCTCCCTTGAGTGAGCGGCGTCAGTCTTGTTCCGCCCGCCGGAACGCCTCGTAGTCCTTGCCGAATCAGTGAAGCGGACTTGGCGAAGTCGTCGTTCCACCAGGAACCGATTGCCCGCGACGCCTGAATGGGTGCATTAATTCAGCCAGAATGAGGAGCTCGCCGATCGCAGGCAGAGCAGCCCACAAGAGGGAAGTGGATGCATCACCCTCACGACAACAGACATAGTATCCGCCCTGCAACAACCTCTTGACCCACCATTGAAGTTGACGGCGCAGCCAATGGCTGTAACCCGTTTGCGCTTCGTACTCGCCCCGCTTTAATTGCTTAACAAATACTGCTGACTACAGGTATCTTAACATATGCCTGCATGATTGGTAACTGCTGCATCCTCTTCAGAGGCTTCTATTCCGCTACTCTGTCACGCGGTTTAAGGCCGTTTTCGGCCTTAATGTTCTTCGCGGCGGAGCGACCACCCGGTTTAAGACCGTTTTCGGCCTTATTGTGCCTCGTGGCGGGGCCACCCAGTTTAAGGCCGTTTTCGGCCTTAATGTGCCTCGCGGCGGAGCG
>JAJFMO010000001.1 GCA_020697475.1 Paenibacillaceae bacterium
GATCGCCAACGCAAGGCAAATCAACATGCCGAACGAGAACATCGAGCGGGCGCTCAAGAAGGCGGCCGGCGACTCGGACAACGTCGATTATGAGGAGATCATCTATGAAGGGTACGGACCTGGCGGGGTGGCGATCATGGTTCGCTGCCTGACGGACAATCGCAACCGCACCGCAGCGGATGTTCGCTCGATCTTTAATAAGCGCGGGGGCAATATGGGCGAGACCGGCTGTGTCTCCTATATGTTCGACGAGAAAGGCGTGCTCACGATCGACCGCGAAGAACGGGACATCGACGAGGATGAATTCATGATGCAAGCGCTCGAAGCGGGGGCGGAGGACATCGCCGTAAGCGAGAGCGAGTTCGAGATTACGACCCACCCGCATGATTTCGAGAAAGTGAAAAACTCGCTTGAGGCGGACGGATACGAGTTCTCCGGCGCTTCGGTTCGCTATATCCCACAAAACACGGTCGTGGTGGAAGGGGAAAATGAAGAAAAGCTGCTGCGTATGATGGACGCCTTCGACGACAACGACGACGTCCAGGATGTTTATGCCAATTTCGAAACGGTCGGCGAAGATTAACTCCTAGTCAACGATTTCAAGGATTTCGTCGATTTCTTTGCGGCCAAGCTTCGACGGCGTGTCGGCAGGATATCCAAGCGCAATCACCATGTTGATTTGGCATTCGTCGGGAATGTTCAAATAGTTGCGCAGTTCGTTCTGTGCCAGCAGTACCGGCCCGGTCATCGGGCATGTGGCTAGTCCTTTGGCGTGGGCGGCCAGCATCAAGTTCATCGAGGCCAAGCAACTGCTCTTGATTCCTTCTTCTTCCCAGATCGCCTTGTCCGCGAAACCGATCGGGTCGAATATTTTCTCGCGAAACTTGGATTGATACGGCGTGGCCAGGCAAACGATCAGTACCGGGGCATCGGCAAAGGCGGTTGCATAAGGTCCGAAGGAACGGGTTAACAGCTTCGCTTCGCGGCCGAGGCCTTCGGTTTCCGCCCGCGCGGCGACTCTGTGCAGACAATCCCAAGTCATCGCCTCGATTTGTTTGATCTTCTCGGCATTCATCACGGCAATGAATTTCCATGTCTGCGAGTTCGTATCGCTCGGCGCGTAGCGTGCGCAATCAATTAGATCGCGTACGTCATCGTGGCTTACCGGCCGGTCAGCATAACGCCGAATGCTTCGGCGAGATTTCAAAATTTGCTTAAACTGCTCGTATTCCATGATCAAATCCTCTTTCCTTATTTGAGTCAAGTTCGGGGTCCCCGTAAAGTACCTGAATCAGCTTCGAAGTATAGCCCCACTTTATGGGGTTCTTTAGTACTAGATTCTAATGGCTCATCCTAAATTTACGCTAGACTGCGGCCTTTTATACGAACCTATACTTATTACAAACCGCTTCCGTGCCCGAATCCGGGCATGGAAGCGGTTTGGTTTGCTATTAAGTCCGATTGCAGCTTAGAAATTCCAGTCCAGCTTGATTTCGTTGCCGGTGCGGGACGATTCGTATATCGCTTCAAGAATCAGGTTGTTCGTATAGCCGGTCAATGCCGAAGAAATCGGCTGCTTGCCCTCGTTGACACATTCCACGAAATGCTTGTACATCCTCGTTCTCGATCCTTCGTCGCCTTCCTTCTCGAACTTTAGATCGACATCGAGTGTCGTGTTGAACTGCTCTGTCATCAGCTTCGCGTTGTTGCCACGGATCGAGGCGCCGCCATCGCTCCCCATCAATTGGATATACGGGTTGTTATTATCTGTATGAACAGCCCAGCTGACATCGAGCGTGAGAGTAGCGCCGTTGTCCATCTTGATCAACGCTGTGGCTAAATCTTCGACGTCGTAGTATCCGTTCCAGTCGGGTGTGCCCCAGCTGCCGATGCCCCGCTTCTTTGGGCCGAATTCTGCGTACGTGGCGCCAAATACGGATACGGGCTTCGGGTTGCCCATCAAGAAAAGTGTCAGGTCGAGCATGTGCACTCCGATATCGATCAGCGGGCCACCGCCGGATTCGGACATCCGGGTGAACCAAGTACCCCAGCCGGGTATGCCTTTGCGCCGGAACCAGCCGGTCTTGGCGTGATAAATATTGCCTAGCGAGCCGCGCTCCACATGTTCTTTCACTTGCAAATTCAAGCTCTCCCAACGACGTTGCTGGGTGACGAGCAGCGTCTTGCCGCTATCGCGTTGAGCGAGCAAAATTTCTTTGGCCGCGGAGGCATTGATCGCCATCGGTTTTTCCACCATGACGTGCTTGCCGGCTTTGAGTGCGGAAATGGCCAGCGGGGCGTGAAATTTATTCGGAACGCCAATGACAACAGCGTCGATGGCGGGATCGCCCAACAATTCATCAACGCTTTCGTATACGCGGGGGATGTGAAATTCTTCGGCTCGCTGCTGAGCGGCGGCTAAGAATACGTCCGTAATTGCGGCAACCTCAAACTCCGGCATCACCGTCAAGGTGCCAAGGTGCGATTTGGAAATGTTGCCGGCGCCTATCATTCCGATTCGAATAGCCATAATGCGGTAAACCCTCCTGTAAGTAGAAATAATATGAACTCAGCCAGTCAAGACTCAACTTGCCTAGTATAGCCTACAATCGAACGAAAGTGAAGATGCGGTTTAATGAGGCGCAAACCTAGGCGGATCAAGTAAAAAACATTTCACAATTGAAAAAATTACTATTATAATATAGTCGAATAGTACTAGTGAAATTGGGGTGAAAACGATGTTTCTGTGGAATTTAGTATGCTTCAAGTACCATGAATGGTTGTCTTCCCTGTTTCGAATCGATGGAGCGTTCCAAACTTCCAGATTCATCCATCATCGCAACAAGGTTCATTATTATCGAAGGAAGCTGAATAAGGGGGCATAGCCGGGTACATCCCCGGTTAACAAACCATTAGAGTCTTTAGATCGCAATTCGCTTAAAGTGCCAACAAGCCGTCCGGGTTCCCGGACGGCTTGTTGGCAATGGGATACGACTATTTGAGAACGTTCGGGAGATTTGAACTAACAGGCGACACAGGCCGAATTACACGCGTCGTAGTTCGAATGGATCGAGTAGTTCGATATATCGGAGCACATCTGCTCACAGTGACTCTCCGCCGCGCGTTGCGGAGTCCCGCTTAGCCGCCGGATCGCGAAAGCGCATGAGCGTGAACGCCGCCAAGGCAACGGCGGCCAAGACGGAAGCGGCGACGAAGACGCTCCGGCCTCCCTGTTGCTCGAACAGCAGACCGCCGGCGGCGCCGCTGAGCATCCCGCCGAGGCTGCTCCACACGACGGCGAATGCCGCCTGCCCTGTGGCGCGGAAGCGGTCCGGCACCAACTGTTGGAAGTAACGAATGGCAGCCAGATAGAATACTCCGAAGGAAACGCTGTTCAACGCCTGCACCGGCAATACCCACGCAGGATCGGATATTGTAGCCATGATCGCATTTCTTAAGACATAAACGGCGCTGGCGAAGGAGAGCAGAGTCAAAGCCGAGAACCGCTCGCCATAACGGTGGAACAAATAGAAGATTGGAATTTCACCCAAGGCGGATATCGTCCAGCTCAGCCCGATCATTGACTCGTTCGCGCCAAGCCCCCGCAAGTACAAAGCCAGGAAGACATCGTTCATTCGATGGGCTACGGAGATGATCAGCAGAGCGGAGAAGAAGAAGGCGGCCTGCCTTGAAAAAATCATTCGCCATGCATCGGACAGCTTTCCCTTACTTGCTCGGCTTTTCCGCAACCCAGCTTGCACATCAGGAAGCGTGAACGTCAACAGCAAGCTCACGCCAACGGTGGCGATGGGCAGATAGACAGCCGCTCCGGCGCCATTTACCTGAAGCACATAGCCGAACACGAGCGAAGAGAAGGCGAAGCCGAGCGACCCGTACACGCGGAAGGATGCGTAGCTTCGACCTGTCCCTTTGAGGGTAAGCAAAGTGAGGGAGTCGTTCAGCGAGCTTGTCGGCGTCTGAAAGAAGAAAAATACCGTCATGAGCGCCAACAAGACGGGATAGGCTTGACTTGCAAACAAGCACAAAACACAGAGAAACTGCCCGACAAAGACGATATTAAGCGCCAGCTTGACGGCTTGCAAACGGTCGCTGGCGACACCCCAAAAGACGTTGGCGACAAGCCCGATCAGCGGCCCCATCGCGTAGATGGAGCCGATCTGCAGTTTATTCAGTCCCAGCGAATCGAAATACAGCGGCAAGCAAGTGACCAGAACGGCGCTCGTCATATAGTAGGCGAACGTAAAAGCTCGCTGCTTGGCCGCTGCGGGAATCAAAGTGGTCACTTCCAATCGCCTCCCTTCCTCACCTCTAAGCAGACAGAGTGTTCGGAGCGCGCAGTCGATGGCGCGTCAATCCGCGCAGAGCCAACGTCACGACGACGAGCTCCGCCGCGCATCCCAATGACTGTGCCCACGCGCCGATCGTGCCGTTCAGCCCCGGGGCAAAGAAGATCAGAACGACTAAAACAACCAACGTCGTTGCAAGGTTGCAGGATTGCGACAAGATCATATACTTCGTCTGGTTGAATAACATAATGAGACCGTTGCAATAATCAAGCCAAGGGAAAATCAGGTTCATGATCATGAACACGTGCATCGCCCCGAGAATTCCCCTCAACAGTTCCGAATTCGCTTGAATACCCATCAGATGAACGAGGAACCACGCCCCGAACGGCGTATAACACATCAAACCAATCATAGCTCCGGGGAAAAAAGCAACAGCGAGTGTAAATTTACGGACCAACACTCGATCGATCCGATAGAAGTTCAGCACAATTTGGTGAATATAGGAGAAGAAGCTCTGCATCAACTGTGCGAGATTCGAAGCAATCGCGTAAGAGGAGATGGCCAGCATCATGTCTCCCGATTTGCCGAGGAAGGCGTTGATCGCCGGCCCGATGACGACGGCGATCAGCGAGGAGAAGACGAGCGGGCGGTAGAACTCGAATACTTGACCGGATCGTTCGATGTCGTGCCCGGGCTCCTTGGTCGGCAGCTTGTGCCGTACGAGATGCAGCCCTTCGACCATGCTGACTAGACATTCGATGATCATTCCGGTCAGAAAAATAATCGCTCCGACACTGCCGCTGTTGACTTGATCGGTCGCGAGAAAATACCAGGAAACAAGCGCCATTCCGACCAGCCGGAAGCCCATGCCGATCGTCAGCCATTTTGTGCGTAAATGATAGATGATCACCCCGTGATACAAGCAGCGGACGCCGGAGAAAAAACTGACGAACATCAGCACACGATACAGAATACGTGCAAAAACAACATTTTTCCAAGCGGGGTATAAGAAATCGTCAATCCGAACACGAGCAAGAAGGCGAATAAATATACGGCAACCGTGGACATCGCTTTGAACGACAGGCGGTCGCGACCGAGCCGTGTACATGTTTGCCTCAGCAGCGTGGTCGGCCGTTCACCGAGAGACATCAAACTCATTGCGACGGAGTAGCTGGCGACCAGCAGCTCGGGCTGCGACGACCGAGCCAGTGTGCTGTTAATGATGATATGGGAGATCATAACCAGACTGGCGGAGGCGCCAAGCGGCAAGAAGAAGACCAACAGCTTGCGAAATCCTAGCGGTTCAGTGCGGTGCGTAGTCGACATTCGAAGCATTCCCTTTGCTGCAACCAAATAAGTTCAAGTATAATAGGAACATCATACACCAATTTCAGGCTTGGCGCTATTTCAAGAAGATGGCAGGAAAGCATCGCGAGCTTTTCAATACTTGCGATTCTCGTATATAATGAGGGTTGCCAATCGCTTAAGCTTGGGCCGATAAAGGGGAGTCGATTGATGAATGAACTGAACGCTGTCGCGAATAAATTGTACGGGTACGAGCCGCAGTTGTACCCTGAAGATGTGTGGGATGAGAACCTGCAAATTCGGATCGGCAGGCTTAAAGTTCCCGGCGAGCCGTTCCCCGGCGACAAACAACCTTATGCGCTTGCCCTGAAAGCGGGGTTGCTGTTATGGGACGAAGCGCTTGACGCTTCGCACACGATTTCCCAGAACGTGCACAATCGCACGGGAAGTTATTGGCATGGGCTTATGCATCGGATGGAGGGAGACTATAGCAACGCCAAATATTGGTTTCGCGAAACGGGCAGCCACCCGATCTTTGCCGATCTCGGCGCCAAAGCGGCAGAGTATTTGAAGCGAATGGAACCGGGACAAATCCCTGCGCCGCTTGCTTCTGCTCTGCGTGCGTTGACCGGAAGTGGCGCTTGGAAGCCCGACACGATGATCGATTGCGTGGAATTGCAGGTGACCCGGCTGCATGATGATGCAGCTGAAGCGCTCCTGCGCAAGCTGCAGTGGATAGAATTTTCCGCGCTTATGAATTATACTTACGATGGTTGTTGCGGAGGCCGGCTGTTCGATGATGTTGGATAAAGCAAGCCCTGGAGCGCTCGTCCCGCACAATCCTCTGCAGCTGATGAGTCGGATATACAAATATGTGTTGCCCGACGTGAGACGTGAGCTGGCGTTCTGGCGGGAGAAAGCGTCTGCGATTCCCGACCCGGAACTGCGTAAGCAAGCGATCGCCTCGATGACGTCCAAGCAGTTCCATTGCGAAGGGGGCGCCGTCTATGCGGCGGCCAACTTGCCGGCACGTCATGTGCTGATCCCGCTTATTGTCGCCTTCCAGACGATTAGCGATTATTTGGATAATTTGTGCGACCGCAGCACATCGCTCGATCCGCAAGATTTTCGCCGGCTGCATCAATCGATGCTCGACGCCGTCGATCCTACAGCAACGCCGGGAGAATATTATGCCTTTCGCTCCGAACAAGACGACGGGCAATATTTACTCGACCTTGTCCGCACTTGCCAAGCTTGCATTCGCCAGTTGCCCTCCTATGCCCAAGTAGTTCCGCAAGTTCGGGTTTGGGTCGGATTATACGGCGACTTGCAGGTGTTCAAGCATATCCGTCTCGATTTGCGAGAACCTTCCCTGCTGCAGTGGTGGGACCGGCACAAAGCGGATTACGGAGATGTATACTGGAACGAATTCGCTGCCGCCACCGGCTCGACGCTTGGAGTGTTCGCATTGTTCCTCGCCGCCACACAATCCTCTCTGCCGACTCAAACCGAACAACGAATCGCCAAGGCGTATTTCCCCTATGTATGCGGACTGCATATTTTGCTCGATTACTTGATCGATCAGGAAGAGGACAGGTTGGGCGGGGATTTGAACTTCTGTTTTTACTATGACAATCCCGATTCGGCGTTCGATCGCATCGCTTATGTAGCGGAGCAAGCGCGTCGGTCGGTGGAGCCGCTGGAGAATGCCTCGTTCCATCGGATGATTATCGAGGGACTGCTGGCGTTGTACTTGTCCGACCCGAAGGTGAGGAATCAACGCGAAGTGCGCGGCGTATCGCGCAAACTGATGAAGAACAGCCCGCTCACGAGGTTGTTTTTCTGGATTAACAGTGTGTGGATTCGCAAAGCTTTTTGACATTTTTATATAACAATAGGAGTGGGTTTACGATGTCTATCGGTTCGATCGCCGTTCTGACGAGTGGCGGAGATTCGCAAGGAATGAACGCCGCAGTGCGTGCTGTAGTGCGCAGCGCCCTGTTTCATGGACTGGAAGTGTTCGCGGTACAACGCGGCTACTATGGATTAATCAACGACGATATTCGCGCGATGGATTTGCGCAGTGTCGGCGACATTATTCAACGCGGCGGTACGGTGCTGCAGACTGCCCGTTGTTTGGAGTTTCACGAGCGGGAGGGGCAAGAGAAAGCGGCGGCCAATTTACGCAAGCGCGGAATTGACGGTCTTGTCGTCATCGGCGGGGACGGCTCGTATCAAGGGGCCAACAAGCTCGATAAGCTCGGAATTCGTACGATGGGCTTGCCGGGGACGATCGACAACGACATTCCCTTTACGGACGTTACGATCGGTTTCGATACGGCAGTGAGCATCGTTGTCGATGCGGTCAACAAGCTGAGGGATACGATGACTTCCCATGAGCGATCTTCCGTCGTTGAAGTGATGGGCCGCCATTGCGGCGATATCGCGCTGAACGCCGGGGTGGCGAGCGGTGCGGAAACGATTCTCGTCCCGGAAGTGCCGTTCGATCTCGACGAGGTTGCGTCACGGATGAAAGTGAATTTCGACCACGGCAAACGGCACAGCATTATTCTGGTCGCCGAAGGAGTCGGACACGGGCAGACGATTTCCGAAGAAATTTACCGACGCAACGGGATTGAGCCGCGGGTTACGGTGCTCGGACATATTCAGCGTGGCGGAACGCCGACACACAACGACCGGATATTGGCCAGCCGGCTTGGCGACTTTGCGGTGCGCTGCCTGATCGACGGGGCTTCGGGGAAAGCGTGCGGGGTAATCAAGAACGAGTTGGTCGCCACAGACTTTGACAAAGTCGTCGGTACGAAGAAGCCGTTCAATATGGATCTTTACAACTTGGCGCTCAGGTTGTCCCAGTAAGACGGGACTTCCCCCTGCGGGGGGGGAGCGAGTCTCGAATTCCGAATATCCTATCGCTCCGCATAAAAAAACGCCTTCATTGAATGAAGGCGTCTTTCTGATATTCAGAAATGCTGTGTTGGACAATCTCCAGTACATCCTCCGTGACCAGCGCATCCATGCCGTTGCGCAGCACGATCTCGCAATTCAGTTCGTCTTCCCGGAGGAACGGGTAAAGCTCGGGCGTTAATTCCATTACAATCCTGGACAGTTTCACGGCTTCCACAAGCACCACCCTTTCAATCGGATTAGGATCAAAGGAAAGACTTACAGAATTCTCAAGATGCAATTACCAGAAATGATATGAAATTACTTTCCCATTATACCATATTCCTTGTTAGATTGCACTGGTAGGTGTACCCGTCAACCGGATTTCATAAATTTGATGTCGGCATTGCTGGCGCGTTCTCCTTGCAAGGCAACGAATTTGCCGTCTTGCCATTGCAGATAGAAGCTGTTGTCGCCGTCCCCGAAATATTTCCAAACGATCACTTCATCTCCGCTGCGAAAGTCAGTATTCCCTTCCGTTCGGGTCAGATCGTAACGTTGATGTTCCAAGTCGTAACCGGTCGAGCCGTTGATCTCCAGATGGGTTGGGACATCGTCCGGCGTATCCAGTCCCCCCTCCAGAAAGGTGCAATGGAAGCACTCGTATACTCTTCCTTTTTCCACAATCAGACATGAGATTTCTGCGCCGTCCTGCAAATAATACGCATAACGATGCGGCGGATAGCCCCGGTCGAAATAAACCACTTTGCCCGAAACGACATATTCGTTCAATCCGACGGCGACGATATCCCCGACCTTCGTTTCTTCGTAAGGATTGATCGACGTCCGGGGCGGTTCTGGGCGGTTGCTGCGCACGATTTCGCCGATTCGTCTAAATATCGACATGTTCCACACTCCTTGCATTGCGTTTGTTTAATACTTATACGATAAGGGAAGCCATCCGTTTCGGCAAGCGAGCGTCACTTGCCCCCTGCAGAGGATATTTGTTATAATACGAAAGATATTTTGATGGGCAAAGAAGGAGATTGAATACATTTGAAAACTTTCAACGAATTCGGCCTTGAGCCGAAAGTTATTCGCGCCATTACCGAACTGGGGTTCGAGGAATCCACTCCGATTCAAGAGCGGACAATTCCGCTGGCCATGGAAGGCCGGGATTTGATCGGACAGGCGCAGACCGGTACTGGTAAAACGGCGGCGTTCGGAGTGCCGCTAGTTCATAAAATCGCTCAAAGCGAAGACAGAATCGTAGCCTTGATCATGTGCCCGACCCGGGAGTTGGCGATCCAGGTGGCCGAGGAGATAGGAAAGCTCGGCCGGTTCAAGGGCATTCGCTCGCTGCCGATTTACGGCGGGCAAGATATTGTCAAGCAAATCCGCGCCTTGAAGAAGCGCCCGCAGATCATTATCGGGACGCCGGGGCGGCTGCTCGACCATATTAACCGCAAGACGATCAAGCTTGACGATGTGCAGACGGTCGTCTTGGATGAAGCGGACGAGATGCTCGACATGGGCTTCATGGAAGACATCCAGGCTATTCTCGGTTTGGTGCCGGAAGAGCGCCATACGATGCTGTTCTCGGCAACGATGCCGCCGAACATACAACGCCTGGCGCAACAGTTTTTGCGCAATCCGGAGCATATCTCCGTCGTGCCGAAGCAAATCAGCGCTCCGCTGATCCAGCAAGCATACATCGAAGTGCAAGAACGGCAGAAGTTCGAGGCGATGTGCCGCTTAATTGATATGGAGGCGCCGGAGCTCGCCATTGTGTTCGGGAGGACAAAGCGCAGAGTCGACGAGTTGTCCGAGGCGCTTCAGAAGCGCGGCTATTCTGCGGAAGGGTTGCACGGCGATTTGTCGCAGAATCAGCGCGATGCCGTGATGCGCAAATTCCGCGACGGCAGCATCGATGTGCTGGTTGCCACTGATGTGGCGGCGCGCGGATTGGACGTGTCAGGCGTGACACACGTCGTCAACTTCGACTTGCCGCAGGATCCCGAGAGTTATGTGCATCGGATCGGCCGTACCGGACGGGCCGGTAAGGAAGGCACCGCATGGACGTTCGTTACTCCGCGCGAGATGGATCACCTGCATCTGATTGAGAAAGTTACCGCGGAACGCATTCTTGACGCGATACAGAGCGAAGCGTACGGAGAGTTCAAAGGTTTGGCGATCCAGTTGTTGGAGCAATACGATTCGGTCCAACTGTTGGCTTCGGCGCTGAAGCTGTTGACCGGCGAGAAGGCCGAAGTGAACATCGAATTGACACCGGAGGAGCCGTTAAGGGCCAGAAAAAGGCGCCCGGACATCCGCAGCAGCGGACGCCGTACATCTTATGGCGGCGGCAATTCGCCGCAGCGCCGTTCCGATCGCTATGGCAGCGGAGGGGATTCGCGCTCGCGGGGGGGCGGCAGCAGAGATTACCGCGATCGCCGCGATTCGCGCGACAGCTACGGATCGCGTGACGGCCAAGGATCCCGCGACGGCGGCCGCGACCGGGTTCGCGATTACGATGGCAGCCGTTCGCACAGTCAATTCTCGAATAAATAATCATGATGACGAGGGGTCGCAAGACCCCCGTTTTTTTGGAATTCCGGTGTATTTTCGCAGAAGAGAGAAAGCGTCCTGAAGGAGCAGCAGAGTTTGCCTCTGGCTTCAAATGTTAACTGCTGTAAGCGGTTGTTTAAGGAAATTTTGAGACAATAGCGATCGTAAGGATGACTCACTTTTACAGCGAAACTTTTCACCGATTTACATTGGGGGGATCAGACGGATGGAAATGAAAGGCTGGATGGGCGGAATATATAGGGTTTGCGAATGGATCATGCGATTCGCGGTGGCCAACATCCTGTGGGTCGTCTGCTCGTTCCCGATCTTCTTCTTGTCATTGCTGGCGATCGTCAATGTGCAACTGCCGGAAGTACCGCGCGCAGCGGTGAATCAGTTGTTGCTGCTGATGGCCGTCCTCACCCCTTTCCTGTTGTTTCCCGCAACGTCAGCTATGTTCGCCTTGGCGCGCAAATGGGTCATGGGCGAAGGCGATGTGCCGCTGGTAAAAACATTTTTCCGCAGCTATAAAGAAAACTATCGCCAGAGCATGGCCGGCGGAATCGTCTTTTTCATTCTGTACGCCATCATGTACGTGAACTACCATTTCTACATTTCACAGAGCGGAAACATTCATTGGCTTGCTTATTTGTTTATTACACTTTCCATCATTATGGGTGCGGCGTTGTTCAACTTTTTCTCCCTCACCGTTCATTTTCACATGACTTTTTGGCAGATCTTGAAAAATTCGATTCTCGTCTCCATCGGGCATCCGATTACTTCCGTGGCGCTGCTGGTCACCAATTTGGCGATTCTATATATCAGCATTGCGAAGATTACATTCCTTATTCCGTTCTTTATGGGCAGCTTGATCGCCTTCTTGTCGTTTTGGCATTTCAACCGGATTTATTCGCGGATGCAGTTTAAGCAAGAGCAGGCGGAATATGCAGCCGAGGAAGCTAAGGAAGCCCGGGAATCGAAAGAGCTGGACGTAAAGGATGAATACAGGACGGGCGATTCGGAGAAAAATAATAAAAATCAATGAAAAAGCCTGTTCTGGACGGCATTGGCGGTTTACATTCCGGAACGAAGCGCCTATAATACGGTTATAAGCTTTCATGAATCCTGCGATGTGCGTTGCGGTTTTATTTGTTTTAAACCAATGGTTGTTTCAAGGGAGACCTACATCGTCTTGTCGATGACCCGCCCTCAAAAGGGGACTTCAGAAGCAAGGCTGCGGACACCCACCTGCGAGAGCAGGTTTGAAACGCAAAATCGGACGGCATAGGCGGGGTTCTAGTTTTATTACATATGTCGATCGGGGGAAAAATCATGCGTATTTTTATTGATACGGCCAATGTGGACGAAATCAGACAAGCCCATGAACTGGGAGTCATTTCCGGAATTACGACCAACCCTTCGCTCATTGCCAAGGAAGGCCGCGATTTCTTCCAGACGATCAAGGAGATCATCGAGATTGTCGGCGACATGCCAATCAGCGCGGAAGTCATCAGCCTGAAAGCGGATGAAATGGTGGAGCAAGGCAAGAAACTTGCCGCGCTTGGATCCGGAGTCGTCATCAAAGTCCCGATGTGTGAAGAAGGGCTGAAGGCGACGAATCAACTGACGAAGCTCGGAATCAAGACGAATGTCACGCTGATTTTCTCTTCTCCGCAAGCATTGCTGGCGGCCAGAGCGGGCGCGACCTACGTATCTCCGTTCGTCGGCAGATTGGACGATATCAATCAGATCGGCATGAATTTGATCAAGGAAGTCAGCGATATATTCGCGATTCACGAGATTGAGTCGCAGATTATTTCCGCGAGCATCCGCCATTCCACCCACATCATAGAAGCGGCGTTGCACGGTGCGCATATCGCAACGATTCCTTACAAGCTCATTCAAGGGATGGTCAAGCATCCGCTTACGACGGTCGGGATTGAGCGATTCCTGGCAGATTGGAACAGCGCTAATCAGCAGCAATTTTAAGCAATCTAACTAAAATTTACAATAACCGGAAAATTGTTTACCTCCTGAGAAAGAGTTCAGGGGGTTTTTTTATACTTGTATTATTTAAATGATATATTGACATACCATTAATGACTTGATATATATAGATATATGGTTAAATTATTTAGGAGGGGTTATGAATGATTCGAACGTTTCTAAAAACAGTGATTACGCTTGCAATGGTCTTGCTGGTGGTTTCGGCTTGCGGCGGCGAAGGACAAGGTGATAAAGTAGAGGGGAGCGAAGGGGCTGCCAGTGCTGAGCCGGTTACCTTGAAAGTATACCCTCAAAGCGTCAATTTGGCGGATGAGGAATTTCAACAATTGATGGCGGACCCAGTCAAACGCAAATATCCGAATATTACCTTGGAATTAATGAAGCCAACACCCGGAACCGAGTTGGAAGCCTATGTCGCTTCAGGCGAATTTGCCGATATCGTATTTACAGGCCAAGGCATGAAAGCGATCACCCTTCTGAATCTCGAAACCGATCTCACCCCATGGATGAAGAAAAATAAAATCGATGTTGCTAAATTCGACCCGTTGGCTATCCAGAATATCCAGAGTTACGGGAAATCCGGGGAACTTGTGGCATTGCCTTTCTCGGTTAATTTCAGTGTGTTGTTTTACAACAAAGATCTGTTTGATAAGTTTGCTGTGGCGTATCCCAAAGATGGGATGACATGGGACGAAGCGATTGCTCTGGGCAAAAAAATGACCAGAGAGGAAGGGGGAGTACAATACCTGGGGTTGAACGCCCAATCCGTTCATCACATGGCTTCCCAGTTATCGCTTACTTATACGGATCCGAAGACGAACAAAGCCGCCTTCCTAACAGATGATTGGAAACGACTGTTCAGCACTTATCTGGCCGTTTCCGATTTATCGAAAAACATCCACAAGCAGTTGAACCCACTGTTCTTGAACGACCGGGTATTAGCCATGTTCGGGGATTATGGGGCCAAGATCGGCCAACTTGAAGAACTGGCTAACACGGGAAAACCGTTGAACTGGGACATGGCTGCGATGCCGGTATATCCGGATCATCCGAAGCAAGCTTTCGGGTTTGTTGCTCAATCTTTAATGATTTCCTCTTTAAGCAAACATAAAGATGAAGCTTTCCAAGCGATTCGCTATTTGACAAGCGAAGAGGAGCAGTTGGCGATCGTCAAGAAGGGTCGACAATCGTCGTTGCAAGGCTCTCAATTCGAACAAGGCTTCGGTTCGGAGCTTGCCACCATGAAGGGAAAGAATATCCAGGCGATTTTCAAAAACAAGCCGGCTCCAAGCCTGGAATTTTCGCCGTTCGACGACAATTTGAACGATGAGGTCAAGAAGCAAATTTCCGCTGCGGCAGATGCGGTTACGGCAGGCAAGAAAGATATCAATACGGCTTTGCGCGAGCTGCAGGAACAAGCGGATAAAATTTATGCCGGCAAATAATTTGGTATAATTCGTGCAATCCAACATGGAGGAGAATATCTATGAATCGTCCGAATATTTTATTTCTATTTCCCGACCAGCATCGTGGGGACTGGATGCCCTATCCGGAACATGTATTTCAAGAGCGATTCGGACTGGAGCCGCTCAAGCTGCGAATGCCGAACGTGGCTTCCTTGATGCAGCGAGGCACCTCATTCACCCGAGCGATTACCCCTTCGCCGCTGTGCGCGCCGGCCAGAGCTTGTATCGCTTCGGGCTTGACATACGAGCATTGTCCCGTGAAGGGCAATGGGACGGATTATCCGATCGAATTGCCTACCTTCTATTCGGTCTTGAAGGACAACGGATACGAAGTCGGCGGTGTCGGGAAATTCGATCTGCACAAGAAAACCCACTGGTGGGGGCTTGACGGATGGATCGACGATTTGGGCCGAATGGGGTTTACTGTCGGTGTGGATAACGCGGGCAAGATGGATGCCATCAATTCCGGCAAAGACGAGCCGAAGGATCCCTATATGAAGTATTTATACGACAAAGGATTGGCTCAAATCCATCTGAGAGATATGAAAGGCAGAGGGAAGAAGACGAATCCGACGGACCTGCCGGAGGAAGCTTATTGCGATAACTGGTTGTCGGCGAACGGAATCGAAATGATCAGAAATTTCCCGGACAATAAACCGTGGTTTCTCGTTGTGAACTTTACCGGTCCGCATGGCCCGTTCGATGTGACCAAGCGGATGTGGGATGCTTGGCAAGGGGTTGATTTCCCTCAGCCAGTCGAGCCTTCGGACGATCGGGATCAATGCTTGGCGCTGCGGCAAAATTATGCGGCGATGCTGGAAAACATCGATCGCAATATCGGCTTGATGCTGCAGGAAAAGCAGGTCCCGGCGTGCAAGCTGGAGTCATTTCGGACGCGTTGGTGGAACTTCAGGACTTGACTCGTACGATTGTCGAATTTGCGGGTGCGAAGATGCCGGAGGCGGCGGATTCCTTGTCGCTGAAGCCTCTGCTGGCAGGCGAGGAGCAAACTCACCGGGAAGTGCAAATTTCCGCCATTGACGATTGGAAGATGGTATCCGATGGAGAGTATAAATTGATCGTCCAGGAAGGCAAACCAGTTCGACTCTACCATTTGCCGTCAGATCCATGGGAGCTCCATAATATCGCCGAGCAGCACGAAGATAGGGTGAATTCTTGGCGGAATCGTTACTTGGGCTAAGCTGGGGCTCATATCCGGTATTGAGGGAATAAACATGAAGGATGAGAGTCATGGGAACGCCTTTGTATAAGCAGTTATATCAACATATTCTTGACGAAATTATTAGCGGGCGCTTGCAAAAAGGAGATCGGGTTCCTTCCGAACACGAATTAGCCGAACAATTCGGAGTCAGTCGAATTACGTCCAAGAAAGCATTCGATATTTTGTCACAAGCGAAAGTCATTGAACGTTCGCGCGGAAAAGGTTCATTTGTCGCTCAAACCTTACCGGATTTGGCACAGATGAAGAGCGAACTGGATGAACAAGAGTCTTCCTCCTCGGAGGGCAGACCGGACAGCGAGCAACGATTGATCGGTCTTGTGTTACCTCATTTTGCCGAGGCGTACGGATTACGCTTGCTTTACTCGATTGAGGAAGAGTGCACAAAACATCAATCCCACTTGGTTTTGAAACGAACGCATGGAAGCCAGGAGGAAGAAGAACAGGCGATTCGATCGTTAATCCGCCTTGGTGTTGACGGATTGATCGTTTTCCCGGTTCATGGCGAACATTACAATGCTGAAATTTTGCGTCTGGTATTGAGCGGCTTTCCGTTGGTCCTGGTGGATCGTTACTTAAAGGGAATCGATTCTTACGCCGTTTATACGGACAATTATCACGCTGCGGTTGCATTGACGGAACAGCTTCTTGATGAAGGGTATGAACAAATTGCTTTGATCTCGCCGCCGATCGAGAATACTACCGCCCTGGAAGAAAGATTCCAGGGTTTTTCGGCCGCGCTAGCCTCCAGAAACATCGTGCCGAATCCGGAATATTGTCTGATGAGCTTGCTCAGCACGCTGCCATCGTCTGTGCGGGAACAGCAACTGGCGGAAGATCGGAAGAAGCTGGAGCGATTCATCGTGCAAAATCCGCAAATCAACGCATTTGTCGCCTGCGAGCATAGTTTGGCTGTATTGCTCTTTCGCTTATTAACGGAGATGGGTAAGAAGATGCCTGACGACTACTCCATCGTCTGTTTCGATTCTTTGAAAGACTCGCTAGGCAAGCCTTTGTTCACGCACATTCTTCAAGATGAACAGATGATGGGGAAGGTCGCAATGGATAAACTGTTAAATCAAATATCCGGACTCTCGAACTCATCTACCAAGCTGACCGTAGTCGAATACACTCTGGTTCAAGGCAGTTCCACCCGTGTTCAGCACCATGGCGAAACCTGAACGAACAGGAAAAGCATACATTTTATCATTGTCACATGGCACAAATTTCGCTACAATTAACTAGTTAATTCGGACACTTCATCTTGTCCGTCTATCGTATATCACCAGGAGGTTATATCATGCCTTTAGTATCATCCACTCCGCTGTTGCAAACGGCGAGAGCCAACGGATATTGCATTGGCGCTTTCAACGTGCATACGCTTGAGATGCTGCAAGCCGTTGTCGAAGCGGCTGAGGAGACCGAGTCCCCGCTTATTATCCAATCGACCGTAGGCACAGTGAAGCATCTCGGGGCGGATTATATCGCCGCTGCAGCCACGGTGGCCGCCAACACGAATAAAGTACCGATCGCCTTGCATCTCGATCATTGCACCGAGTTCGAAACGATTGTCCAGTGCATTCGCGCCGGTTACACCTCGGTCATGATTGACGCTTCTCACCATCCGTTCGAGGAGAATGTGAGGCAGACGAAACAGGTTGTTGAGTTGGCGAAAGCGATCGGAATCAATGTCGAAGCCGAGCTTGGCAAAGTCGGCGGGGTCGAAGACGAGATCGTCGTCGCCGAGAACGAAGCGCTGATGGCTGACCCGAACGAATGTGCCGAATTCGTCGAACGAACGGGAGTACCGACTCTGGCTCCGGCGATCGGGACGGCACACGGCATCTACAAAGGTGAGCCGAAAATCGATTTCGATCGAATCGATCGCATTGCCAAGCTGGTCGATGTGCCTCTGGTGCTGCACGGCGGTTCGGGCATTCCCGAAGCCCAAGTGCGCCGCGCCGTTTCGTTGGGCATGGCGAAGATGAACGTCGCGACGGAACTGCGCATCGTCTTCTCCGACACGATCAAAGACGTATTCGCCAAGCATCCGGACGAGAACGACCCGCGCAAATATATGGTGCCGGCGAAGCAGGCGCTCAAAGCGGCGGCGATCGAGAAGATGCGTCTTTGCGGCTGCATCGGCAAAGCCCGCGATTTCCGCTAGATTTATAGTTACAATGGGAGGAGCAACACCGAATGAAGCTTTTGGCTTGGAAAAGGGCGCGCGCGTATATCGCGGCGGCGGCCCTGGTCTCCACGCTTGCCCTGACTGCGTGCACGAATATCGAGATGGACACGAAAGAGGCGGCGGCTCCGCCGGATACCTCGGTCGAGCGGCTTGACGGGGTCAAGACCGATACCCCGATGCGTACGGCAGAAGTGTTCGACAAGGACAAGTACAAAGGGATGATGACGATCCGTTATTTGTACCTGACCGGAGATACGGCGATGGGCGACGCGATTGTGATCCAGTCTCCCGACGGCAAGACGATGATGATCGATTCCGGCTCCGCAGGAGCGGGTTCGCAAGTTGTGAAACATTTGAAAAATTTAGGCATCGATAAAATTGACGTAGCCCTGAACACGCATCCCCACTCCGATCATATCGGCGGCTTTTACAGTGTTGCGAACGCGATGCCAATCGGCCAATTTTATATGGAAAATCTGGAGTTGCCCAGCAAGTCCTACTCGAACTCGATATCCGCTTTGAAGAGGAAGAACGTGCCGATCACGTATCTGGAAGAAGGCTCGACGTTCAAACTGGGTGACGAAATTACTGCGGAAGTGTTAAGTCCGAAGAAAGGCGATTTGCCGGATAAAGTGTTGAAGGCGAAAGATGCCACGACGGACAGCGATGCAGCGATCGTCAACTATTACGCGTTGGTCGTGAAGATGACGTATAAGAACAACACCTTCCTATTTTCAGGAGATATTTACACGAACCGTGAAGAAGAGCTGATCAAGCAGTACGGCGACAAGCTGAATGTCGATTTGGCGCACGGCAATCACCATGGCTGGACGACATCCAACGGCAACCCGTGGATCACAGCCACGTCTCCTCAAATTGCCTTGGTGAGCAACAACATCTTCCGAAATCTGGATGTCATGAAGCGCTACGACAACCATAAAACGAAAATTTTCACTACCCGGTTTAACGGGACGATCCTGGTGACGTCGGACGGGAACAAGCTGACGGCGATTCCGGAACGGAACACAAGCAATTTGCCTCCGGGATTTTTGAAAAATCAGTAACGTTGGAAAGCGCGGTGCAATATTCAAGCCTATGTTGACGACAGTGACGCTGAATGCAGCGATTGACAAAACGTATTTCTTTAACTCCTTTACGCTGGGAACGGTATCCCGCACCCAAACGATGCGGGTCAACCCCGGCGGCAAGGGGCTGAACGTCGCCAGGGTGGCCGGCCAGTTGGGTCGGTCGGTTCTGGCGACTGGTTTTGTCGGGGGATATAACGGGCGGTTTATTATGGATGAGCTGGATCGCCAAGGGATCGCCCACGATTTCGTCCAAGTCGAAGGGGAATCGCGGCTTTGCCTCAACATGATCGATTTGTCCAACCGGTCATCCACTGAAGTGTTGGAGCCGGGTCCGGAAATTACGTCCGATCAGGTGGAAGAGATGAAGCGGAAGATACGCCAACTGGCGGCGAAATCCGCTATTGTCGCTCTCTCCGGCAGCGTTCCGCGCGGGGCTCCGACATCGATCTATGCAGAGTTGATCGCGATCGCAAAGGCCGAAGGCGCCCGCGTGTTTCTTGACGCAAGCGGGGACGCTTTGATGGCCGGGATTACCGCCATTCCTGAGATGATCAAGCCGAACGAAGACGAGGTCGAACGAATTATCGGCAAGAAGCTGGAACGCGAGGAAGACTTGATTGACAGCGTACGAGAGCTGATGGAGCGGGGGATCAAGCGGGTGATCGTCACACTGGGGGCAGCCGGTTCGCTGGCTGGAGTGGATGGACGATTGTACCGAATCCGAGCGCCTAAGTTGGATGCCGTGAACACTGTCGGCTGCGGCGATTCGTTCGTGGCGGGTATGGCGTCAGCCGTATTGCAAGGGATGAACGTCGAAGACAGCCTGCGCCTTGCGACTGCAGCCGGCTCCGCCAATGCGTTGACCGAAGAAGCCGGGAACGTAAGACTGGAAGACGTCGACGCATTATTTAAGCAAACCGTGATCGAATGCCTGTAATATGTCGTAGTTGCTGTATGGCAGGACTCTCTAGGCTTTTCTTCCTATAAAATGTCCAGGTTTCCCGGCTGCCCTCTTTTGCTCACATGAAAAGAGTGGTAAAATTATAGGTATACCGGCCGAAGGGGGAAGACTCGTTTGCTAAAAAGAACTTTGATCGGCATTGTTCGCAGCCATGAACAGTCGGGGGATAAAGCGAGAGACCCGGCGCTAAAGACGAAATATTACAAATTATCCAAAGACAAGTTGTGGGAAGAAGTCGTCATTATCATGAACAAGCTTCCCGGTTATAAGCTATTGCATGAGGCGAAGAACGTCGGTGAGATCGTGGTGGAGAAGAAGACGATGACCGGCCGCGTGCAGGATATTACGTTGACTTTGTTTTCGATCAGCCCGGCGAAATCGGCGATCGATATTTATTCCGCTTCGCGGGGATCGCTCGGAGACTTGGGCTCCAATTACCGTACGATCTTGGACATTTACCGGCAATTGGACCGCAGGCTGGCGGCTTACAAAGATTAACGATCGCTTTAAACGAGAAAAACAGCGGAAGCGAATGCTCTCCGCTGTTTTTGTCATATAGATAGGTTAAACGATCGTGTTAGATCAGCTTCTTGACCGCTTCGACCGCTTTCTCGTAGTCCGGGTGATTGGTCATTTCCCCGACGTATTCGACGTATTGCACTTTGTTGCTTGCGTCAATGATGAAGATCGAGCGCATTAGCAACCCTAACTCCTTGATGTATACGCCGTATGCTTTGCCGAAGGAATGGTGCTTGTAATCCGACAGGGTGACGACTTTGTCGACGCCTGCGGCGCCGCACCAGCGTGACTGGGCGAACGGAAGGTCGAGGCTGACGGTCAAGATGACGACGTTGTCGCCGAGTTTGCCTGCTTCCTCATTGAAACGGCGGGTCTGCGCATCGCAGACGCCGGTGTCGAGTGACGGAACGACGCTGATCAGTTTTATTTTACCGGCATAATCGGCAAGCGTTACCTCGGTCATTAAATCTTTGTTCAGAACGAAGTCAGGAGCCTGGCTGCCGACTTTCACTTCATTGCCGACCAGTGTCAAAGGGTTGCCCTTGAAAGTTGCCATGAAATTGAATTCCTCCTTAATGAGTTGGTAATTGGCGATCAGTTTCAATTATAATGAGGTGACTGGGCTTTGTCCAATTTTTGGAGTGCAATCGAAGAGGAGCTTGAACGATGATCTTTCTGCGGTACGAGAAACCGATGCAATATATCCGGATGTATCCGGTCACCACAGCGATTCTGTTGATCATTATCGCAGTGTTTGCGGCGATGCTGATCACAGGCAGTCCGACTGATCCGGAGACGCTCATTCGCTTTGGCGCTCAAGTGAACGCTCCCCCTTATGAGAGTCAGCTATGGCGCATAGTGACGGCGATGTTCATTCATATCGGGTTTGAACACTTGCTGTTCAACGGTTTCGCCTTATATGTGTTTGCCCCGCCGCTTGAGCGGATGTTGGGCAAGCTGAAATACACGCTGTTGTATTTTGGCAGCGGGATCGTCGGCAATCTGGCCGGTCAACTGCTTTACCAGGACGTTCATGTGTCCGCTGGTGCGTCCGGTGCGATATACGGGGTATTTGCGGCGTATGCCTACTTGAGTTGGCTGCGTAAAGGGCTGTTCGATAAGCAAACGCGGAGTACGGTCAACGTCATGCTGGCGATGGGGTTGATCTATACGCTGCTCGTGCCTAAAGTCAACCTGTACGCCCATCTGGGCGGGTTTGTCGGCGGATTCCTGATTTTGCACGTGATGATTCATTGGGGACGCAAGCGGATATAGGTTTTCACTAAGGGATCATGGTATAATGGTGGCAAAAATGGCGAATCGTAAGTTTTCACAGGCATCGGAGGCCACAAGTGGAGTTCAGACAATTGCAATATTTCATCAAGGTTGCGAAGATGCAGCATGTGACACATGCGGCGGAGGAGATGCACGTAGCGCAATCTGCCGTCAGCAGGCAAATTCATCTGTTGGAGGAAGAGCTTGGGGTCGCCTTGTTTTCCCAGAAAGGGCGGAACTTGCAGCTAACGCCGGTCGGACGGCTGTTTCTCAGCAGGGTTGAAGCGATTCTCGCCAATTTGGATCGCGCGGTTAACGAGGTGCACGAATTTCTCGATCCGGACGCCGGCGAGATTCGAATCGGCTTCCCGCACAGTCTCGGGATGAATTTGCTGCCGAAGATTATCGCGAAGTTCCGCCAGGATCACCCGAACGTCAAGTTCAAGCTGAAGCAAGGAGCGTATAACGGCTTAATCCACGACGTGAAGGATGGCGAAGTGGATTTGGCCATTGTTTCGCCGTGTCCGAAGAAGCTGGAGCACGTCACCGGGGAATTGCTGTTCAGCGAGGAGATGTTCGCGATTTTGCCGATGAATCATCCGCTCGCCGTACAGACTTCCATCCGTCTGGAGCAGCTGCAGCACGAGTCCTTCGTCATGTTCAATGAAGGCTATTCGTTGCGCAGTATTGTGATGGAAGCGTGCCAGAAGGCCGGCTTTAGGCCAATCATCGGGTTCGAGGGAGAAGAGACAGATACGATTCGCGGCCTCGTTACGGCCGGGATGGGGGTCAGCCTGCTGCCGGAGATGGCGCTGATGCATAATTCTCCCTTCATGCCGGCGGTCGTTAAGGTGTCGGAACCGAGCGTCTTCCGCACGATCGGCCTGATTCGCCGCTCGGGGGAGAAGCTTCCGCTTGTGGCGGAAGTGTTTCAACGCTTTTTGCTCGATTATTTCGCGTAAGGGACGAAGTGTAGTGAAACGACCGTAGGGTCGTATCGTTCGAAGGCTTGTGCGACAGGGACTTCCGATAGGAGGAGTGATTCAGGGAGGATCCTTCGCTTTATGTTGGGATTGGAGGGTTAAACTAACATAAAGCTTTTTCGAGCCCTTATTTGATGGGAAAGGTGGGGGTAGGCTGCCAATAAGGTTGTTTGGAGCCCCTATTCCGGACTTCTGAGCAGAAACTGGGCTTTCTCATTCAAATAACGTTCTGAAAAGACGTTATGAAGCGAAAAAAGCAAAAGTGTGGAAAATAGCGTATCGAAACAACCTTATTGTGCTTGCGATATACCCAATATGTCGAACGAATCGAACTAGAAGAGTGTAATCTTGGCTGTGCCGCATGTAGGATCGGATTTCCCAACATGCATCAGCCCGGGCGCAGTGGCCACTCACTTGTTAGTCGCTTAATCCGCATAAAGTGCAATCCTTAATCAATGTAATCCATCCATGATGTAGAACCTGTCGATATTACATCAAAGAGGCGAGTCGGAGGATGAAAATCCCCGACTCGCCTCTATTATTTGCTAATCCCAAATTATTCGTTCGAGCGGTTCGCTCCGGCAAAAATCATAATAAATTTCAGCAATTGCAGGAGGGAGATCAATGCTGCGGCGACGTAGGTCAACGCAGCGGCGTTCAGCACTTTGGCCACTCCGCGCTCCTCTTCGTTGTTGATGAAGCCATGGGAGACCATCGCTTCCCTGGCCCGATTGCTGGCATTGAACTCGACCGGCAAAGTGATGAGTTGGAACAGCACGGCCACGGAGAAGAAGACGATGCCTAGCAGCGCGAGCTTGGAGCCGAGAGCTGAGGCGATCCCGAGCAGGAAGCCGGCAATGATCAGGAATGGCGCTACCCCTGAGCTGAAGTTGACGACCGGGAAAATATTGTGCCGAGCCACCAACATCGGGTAATGCACCTTGTGTTGAATGGCGTGGCCGATTTCGTGACAGGCGACGGAAATGGCGGAGATCGACCGGCCATGGTATACCGGTTCTGACAATCGGACGACCTTGTGAATCGGGTCGTAATGGTCGCTTAACGTCCCGGGCACCGGCTCGATCGGGATGTCGTAAAGCCCGTTGATATCGAGCAGCCTTCTCGCTGCCTCAGCCCCTGTCATCCCCGACATGTTCGGCACTTCTGCCCATCGGTTGAAGGTGCTTCGCACCCTAAAGGATGCCCAAAGCGACAGTCCGAAGGCGATCAGGATGAGAAAGTCCATCGGATGAAAAAACATGAGTCATTCCCCTTCTCGTTATGGATTATAAAATCGACCCGCGATCCAACAGGATCAACAGGGCTTCGATGACGGCGGCTCCGCTTGGCGCGATGATTTTGTACAAATTCTTCGCCTGGGAAGGGCGCATACTCTCGATCATCGGGCTAATCTCTTTCACTTCTTTCTCCAACTGCTGCAGATGAAGCTGCAAGGCCGACAATTTGTCCGTCACTTGCTCGCTCTGTCCCACCTTCTCGAACTGATCAAGGCATGCTTTAATTTCTTCGAGTGTATACTTCTCCTTCTTCATCATCTCAATACGTTTGAGCCTTAGCAAAGTTTCATCGCTGTAATAGCGATAATTCGAGTCCGATCGCTTCTCAGGCTGAATGAGTCCAAGCTTCGTATAGTAGTCAATCGTTCGCGAACTGACAGAGGAAAGCCGGGACAACTGCCCGATCTTATACAGTTTGCGTTCCACAGGTTCCACCTCCGCTAGGATTGAATGTGCGGTTACTTCTCTAATGATACTAGAAATCAAACCATACAGTCAAACGTTATAGTTTTAAATCAACGAAAAATAGTTTGTGAGGAAATATTACACAAAACACAAAATAAAATCAATTTATGTTACCTTATATAACATAGCAATGAAGGACATTGTTATATAATATGACAAAAGGAAGTGATCGTATGTTTAAAAAATCGCTGCTTCTCATCGCACTGCCATTCTTCACGTTCCCCGCTGTTACATTGGCGGCCGACGGGCCGACAACCGGTCAATTGCAATCGGCTGTCGACGCGGTTTGGGTGATGCTTGCGGCGATTCTTGTCATCTTCATGCAAGCGGGTTTTGCCTTGCTGGAGGCCGGTTCGACCCGGATGAAAAATGCCGGGCACGTAGCAGGCAAGACAATTTTGACGTTCGGCATTTGCGCCATCGCGTTTTGGGCTGCCGGATTTGCCTTCGCATTTGGCAATGGCGGCAGTTTAATCGGTTTTTCCGGATTTTTCGTCAACGGATCGGAAGAGCAGGCGGCTCAAGTTTTTTCCTCCTTGTCCTTTTCCGATGTGCCGATTTCCATCAAATTCTTATTCCAACTCGCGTTTGCCGGAGTCTCCTTGGCCATTGCCTGCGGCGGATTTGCCGAAAGGGGCAAATTGATCGGATATTTTATTTTCGGTACCTTGTTTACTGTAGTGATTTACCCGATCGTCGCACACTGGGTGTGGGGCGGCGGCTGGCTCGCACAAATCGGCATGCAGGATTTCGCCGGATCGACGGTTGTGCATCTGCAAGGCGCTACCGCCGCGCTGGTTGCCACGATATTGTTGAAGCCCCGCTTGGGTAAGTTCAACCGTGAAGGAAAACCGAACCAGCTGCCCGGTCATAATCAAGTATTCTCGGTATTGGGCGTGATCATTCTTTGGATCGGTTGGTTCGGTTTTAATCCCGGCAGTACATTAAGCGCAATGGGCGACGGATTTTTCGGATACATTGCCCTTACGACCAATTTGGCGGCAGCAGCCGGAGCAGTCGCTGCGCTGACCGTGTCTTGGCTTGTATTCGGCAAAGCGGATATTCCAAGCATGCTCAATGGCGTGCTGGCGGCATTGGTGGCGATAACCGCATCCTGCGCTTTCGTCGAACCCGGAGCCGCCATCCTGATCGGCGCATTGGCCGGCTCCATTACCTTCTTTACCGCGCAATGGTTTGAAAAAGCAGGGGTTGACGATCCGGTATATGCGTTCTCGGTTCACGGCATTGCAGGGATTTGGGGTACGCTGTCCACAGGTTTGTTCGCAACACCGGAATTGGCGGCTAAAGTCGGAATCGGCGGCGCAGGCTTGTTTTACGGCGGCGGTTGGCACCAGCTGGGTGTGCAAGCGCTGGGCGTGTTCGGAGCGATGGCGTTTGTCGCCTTGTTGTCCTTCCTCATTCTTGGTATTCTTCATATGACGACAGGCTTGCGCGTCACGGAGGAAGAGGAAACGATCGGGTTGGATCTGGCCGAACATGGCGTGTACGGTTATCCCGAGCAAATGAAAGGCGCGGACGCCCATACTCGAGATGCGATCGTCACCTAAGGAGTTTGGTAATCATGAGCGGACTTCATCTGTATTGTACCAAACAAATTGCCGATTGTGTCACGGTTGAACAATTAAGAGCTATAAGGGATTGCGCGTTCTCCGGTTCTGACTCCAACTTCCTGTTGGAGGATCCACTCGAATGGAACCGGCAAAATAATGAGATGCACGACCAACTGATTCGCCGTACGATTCAATTATCGGAGATGAAGCTGGCCGATCAAGGCAAGGGAACCCCTCCGGTTCCCTATGTCTTTCTCTTGTTCGGAAGTGGAGGGCGAAGCGAGCAGACACTTTGGAGCGACCAGGACAACGGACTTGTTTATGAGAATATCGGAACGGATCGTGAGAGGGGGCGGGTTGAGCAATATTTCAACGACTTGGCCTCGCTCATTTTTCATAATTTAGTCCACTTAGGCTATCCGCCTTGTCCCGGGAACGTTGTGGCAGATAATGGCCGCTGGAGAATTCCCCTGTCTGCTTGGGAAGCCATGATTACGCGATGGATATCGACTCCCGATTGGGAAAGCATGAGATATGCGTTGATGATTAGCGATATGCGATGGATCCACGGCGATGCGAATCTTTTCAACCGTGTGCATCGTGTCTTTCGCAACGCCATCAGGGACAATCCTCAAGTGTTAATCCCAATGTTGAAGAACACCCTTCACCACAAAGTCTCCCTTGGAGTATTCGGTCAACTTTTGCGGGAACGTTACGGCGAGTTCGCGGGAAGCGTGGATGTCAAGTATGGCATGTATATTCCTTTCGTCAACGGGATTCGCCTGCTCTCCCTGCGCAGCGGACTTTTCACCAATTCGACGCTTGATCGACTTATGCTGTTGGAACATACCGGCGAACTGCCAGGGGATCTTGATCCGATTAAGCTGCGACATACGTTCGCCGCTTTGTTGAAGTTCAGGGCATTAACACCTTGTGAAAAGACGAATAGCGGTGTATATGCCACAACCGGCAAGCTTCCTGCCGAGATGCTGACGAAGGAACGGGTGCGGGAGATCAAGCATTGTTTGATTACCGGAAACAGCCTTCAAAGATGGGTGGAGAAATCGGTGAATCGCCGATGAACGGTCCGGATCGTCCTCGCGCAGGAATATGGGAATTGTATCGTATGGGCGGGCTTCGACCGGCGCTTCGCTCTGTGTTCGAACCGCAAACGGCTCAACAGATGGCTTTCATTCGTTCGATGATCAAGGATCAGCGCAGGGAAGCGGCGTACTCTATGCGGTTAAAGGAATTGAACGCCGTTGTGTTCGATTTGGAGACGACCGGCTATTACCCGGAGCAAGGCGATGAGATCATCGCGATCGGAGCGGTTTCCGTCAACGGGACGGAGATCGACGAACAGGAACCGTTCTATACCTTGATCGATCCTGAACGATCCGTTCCACCGGAAGTGCAAGCCATAACGGGAATTACGGATGAAATGACGCAGCATGCGCCGAAACGGATGGTAGGGCTGCGTGCGTTTCTGGAATTTGCCGACAGCAAGGTATTAATTGCTCACGGTATGCGGCATGACAAGCGTTTTCTCAACCGCGCCTTATGGACAACATCAAGAACCGGCCTTCCTCACCGAACGCTCGATACGATGATGATCGCCGCGCTGCTATATCCCGAGGAGGCGCCGTATACGCTTGAACCGTTGTTGCAGCGCCATGGAATTGCCGTCCATGGACGCCATCACGCTTTGCAAGATGCCCTCATGGCTGCCAAGCTGTGGTGCGCGATGTCGAGAGAGATGATGGATCGCGGATTGGAGACGTTAGGTGACGTCTACGAGGAATTGAACGGCTAGATAATGGCATTCGTAAAAATAATTCATATGAATTTTGCGACGTTCCCCCGACTGAAAACCGGAGATATTTTTCTCTGGTTTTTTTATTTGAAGCAAACAATCTGCCGTTTTGTTCCGTTTACTCATAACGGAACTATCGAGGTTCCGGGCAAGCCCGAGTTTGCTTACAAAAATTTTACAATCTCGATTCTGGTTGAAGCCTTAAAAACGATTATAATATAACTAAAAAGGTTGTATATTGCATGTACTGCTTGTACTGCTTGGATAAGGAGATGAAAGGCCATTATGATGTCGCGGCGCCGTTTCTTGAAAGGGATGTTGTTGTCACTCGGGATTGTGACCGGAGGAATCATTGCGGTATTGGAATTTGTAACGGGAAAGCGGTTCGCGTTGTTTTCCCAGACCGTTCCGGTATCCGATGCGCCGGAGCAGGGCGGAGAAGTTCCGGTGTCGCGACCCGTTGGCGAGGCAGCCGTTGTAGAGCAGGCTGAACCCCAAGCAGAGGAAACGGCGTCGAACGAACTGCTGCTTTCTTTCTTCCTGCTCAGCGACATGCATATCTCGATGGATCAACCCATAATGACGGACAAATTGCATTGGGCGCTGAAGGATTTGACGAATTTCGAATCGAAGGTGGATATGATCGTGTTCGGCGGCGACTTGACCGATTTCGGCAGGGACGGCGACTACGATCTGCTGAAGAGCACTATGGCTCAATATAAGCTGCCTCCATTTTATGGGAACATGGGCAATCATGATTATTACGATATTTGGCTGGATCAGAAGAACGGCTGGTTTTCCGAGAAGACGATGCCCAACGGCAAGACCGACGCGATGGCTCGCAATCGATTCCTCAACTTTATCGGGTACAAGGACGGCAATGTCTATAAGGATGTGTATGTCAACGGTGTCCACCTGATTATGGTTTCTCAGGAATGCTATGTACAGGAGAAACGGGACGTCGGCGAAGGCGCTTGGTATAAGGACGATCAGCTGGATTGGTTGAAAAAGGCGATGGAACCGCACAAAGACGGATCTCCGGCGATTGTTTTTATCCACCAACCGCTGCCTTCGCAAGGAGGCGACGGGCGCACCCACCAACTGATACGCGCCACCGAGTTCCGTGCGATAATGGAACCCTACAAGAATGTCGTCGTGCTGTCCGGCCATACCCACTGGGATTTCAATGTCAACAACCACGACAATCCGGGGGAGACGTTCCGCTGGTTCAACAATTCGGCGGTCGGTCCTTGCCGCGGCGACTCCACCAGATCGAGCAAGCGGTCGCAAGGGATGTATGTTCAAGTGTACAAAGATAAAATCCATGTGCGCGGCCGGGAATTCAGCGATCGTTCATGGATCGAATCTGCGGATTGGGAAGTTCCGATCGTTAAAGTTTGATGATTTCGTATTCGTTGAACTTAAGCGGCGACAAATCGAATCCGAATGCTCGGATGCTCGGATCATATGGATTTTGCAATGAGACGATCAGAAAACAGGGGAGTTGACGCCAGGCCGTGTCCAAATCTTCGGAAGACGGAACGCCTGGAGTTTCCGGGTGGGAGTGATAGATTCCAGCGAGCTTCGGATGATCGGTCCGGTTGCCGGAGGAATCGTCTGTGCGATGAATATCTAACGCGCCTATGCGGCTCAACAGCGAAATCCACTCCCGCGGATCGATTTGAAAATGATGATGCGGATCCCGTGCAACGTTGGCGAGTGCCAAGCTGCCGGTGATCCGCATCGTTGTTTCATTGACCGTCTCCCCAAATAACGCACCGCATGCTTCCTTCGGCCATTCACGCCGGCAATGACCGACGATGTCGGAGTAGATGTTATCGGTGATCTCGATGGTCTTCACGAACTTTTTCCCCGTCCTTTTTCCCAAAACCAAACATTAGCTCACTTGCGCTTCGGGCTTGATCAAGAAAAACACCAGCCCCAGGGCGATCAGCGACAACGCCGAAACCGTGATGAACACCGCTTCGTGCGACATCTTCATCAGCCAATCGAACAGCGGAGGCCCGAAGGCGACGCCGAGAAACCGCAGGCAATTGTACATCGACGTGATCATGCCGCGTTCCTGCTTCTTGACCGAACCGGTAATCATGGTGTTGAGGCAGGGAAGCAGTAAGCCGGTTCCGATGCTGGATAGCGTCAGCAGGCTGATGAACACATACAAATTTTTGTTGAAAAAGATCGTCAGCGTCAGCGCCGCCGTCATCAGAATGAGTCCGATGTTCATCAACCAGCGCATCAGGATGCCGTTCTTCTTGATAACACTGCCTGTCGTGTACGAGGTGACAACCATACCGAGCAGCGGGATAGCGAGCACAAAGCCTTTGGTGACGCCTTTGATATTGTACGGTGCTTCTTCGAGAATGTTGGACAAATAGAACAGCACCCCGAACAGGATGAACAATGCGAGCGACCCGGCGAAGAATGAAGTAACCAACCAACGGGCTTTTTCTTTTAAAATGTTCCAAACCGAGTGGATGTAAGCCTTCAACTTCTGAGGCTCCTGCTGTTGCTTCGGCTCTTTAATCAGCCAGATGACGGCGATGATCGACAGAATGCAAAACGCCGGGAAGGCAAAAAACGGTGCGTACCAGATCAGGAGCGCAAGCAATGAGCCGAGAATCGGGCTAACTACTTTGCCGACTCCATTGGACGCCTCAATCATTCCGAGCGCCTTGCTCTCCGTGCCTTTCTCGTACTTGTCGCCGATGAGCGCCATCGCTATGGAAGCGGTTCCGGCCGCTCCGATTCCTTGTAAGGCGCGGGAAGCGATAAGCAAGGTGTAGGATCCCCACACAGCCCCGAATCCGGCTAAAATACCGGCCCCGCCGTAGACGGCAAGCGAAGGGATGATCACAACTTTGCGCGAGAAGCGATCCGACAAGTAGCCGGACACCGGGATGAAGATGCCTGCGGTCAATGAAAACAGCGTAATGACCAAGCTGCTTTGGAACTGGCTGATCTTCATCGCCTTCTCCATTGCCGGCAGCACCGGGACGAGCATCGAGTTGCCGAGCACCAGAACAAGCGGTACAGTAGCCAAGGCAATAAATTCGCCGACCAACCCTTTGGTTTTGCCGCCGGACTTGGAGTTTTCTTTGCCCGCATCCTTCCCCGCGTTCTGCGCATCTTGCGAATCGTCAGGCTGCTCGTGTATATCGCTGCGGAACGTGACGAACAGCCTTCTGTCTTTCGTTTTCTCCATGAACGTGTTGCTCCTCTTGTACGTTGATGCAGTTACTTTTCCCGTAAAGATGGAACAACATGCGCTTGAATTCAACCGCTGGCCGAGGATGTCAAGCAAACGTTAGCGGTCAATGATTAACGATGCCGAGTTTCTCCAACTGCGCGGACGGGCGTTGATCGCCCAGTGTTTCGCCAAGCAACGCATAGCGGATCGAATCGATTAGTGCGTGCCAGCTCGCTTCAATAATATTTTCCGAGACGCCGACTGTGCTCCAAACGTTGTTGGCGTCTGTTGATTCGATCAGCACCCGCACTTTGGCGGCGGTCGCTTCTTTCTCGTCGATGACCCGCACTTTGTAGTCGGTCAGATGGATCTTGCGAATTCGCGGAAAATGCTGAATTAGCGCCTTGCGCAGCGCGTTGTCGAGCGCATTGACCGGGCCGTTGCCTTCGGCGGCCGTATAGACCGTCTCGCCGCGCACGTTGATCTTGACGATCGCTTCGGAGACGACGGAATGATGGAGCGACTTCTCCACCAGCAGCTTGAACGATTCGACGGTGAACATCTCCTCGATCGTGCCGAAAGCGTCGCGCAGCAGCAGCTCCAGTGAGGCGTCCGCTCCCTCGAATTGGTAGCCTTGATGCTCCAGCTCTTTGATCTGGTCAATAATCTGCCGTGACTTGGCGTTCTCCGTATTGATATCGAGCCCAAGCTCCTGCGCCTTGAAAATCAAATTGCTCTGGCCCGACAGCTCGGAGACGAGCACGCGCTGCTTGTTGCCAACCAATTCGGGTTGAATGTGCTCGTACGTCTTTGGATGCTTCATGATTGCCGAGACGTGAATGCCGCCTTTGTGAGCGAAAGCGGAAGCGCCGACGAACGGTTGATTGGTCGGCAAGTGGAAGTTGGCGATTTCCGTCACGTAGCGTGCGGTTGCCGCCAAGCTTTGCAATTGTTCGCCGCTCACGCATTGGTAGCCCAGCTTGATCTGCAGATTTGGCATCACCGAGCACAGATTGGCGTTGCCGCATCGCTCGCCGATTCCGTTAATCGTGCCTTGCACCTGCTGCGCTCCAGCTTGGACGCCGGCGATGCTGTTGGCGACCGCAAGCTCGCAGTCGTTGTGCATATGGACGCCGATCTGCGTCTTCAACTCAGAGCATACAAGGGAGACGATTTGGTGAATTTCCGACGGCATCGTGCCGCCGTTCGTGTCGCACAGGATGATCCAGTCGACCCCGGCTTCCTCGGCTTTGCGGATGCACGCCAGTGCATAATCCTGATTATTCTTGAATCCGTCGAAAAAGTGTTCGGCGTCGTATAATACTTCCAGTCCGTGATCCTTCAAATATTTAACCGAGTCATAAATCATCGCCAAATTTTCTTCCAGCGTCGTCTGAAGCGCGGTGTGAACATGGAAATCCCAGGCCTTGCCGACCAAGGAAGCGGCCTTCACTCCAGACGCGATGATGTTGTTTAAGTTGGCATCTTGCGCTACGTCAGCGTTCTTGCGGCGCGTACTGCCGAAGGCCGTTAACTTGGCGTTTTTGAACTCCATTTGTGCGGCCCGTTTGAAAAATTCGATGTCCTTGCCGTTGCTGCCCGGGTTGCCGCCCTCTATGTAATGGACCCCGAGTTCGTCCAATTTGCGGGCGATCTTTAATTTATCCTCTACGGAAAGACTAATTCCCTCTCCCTGGGAACCGTCTCTTAATGTGGTATCGAAAATTTTTACCGGTTGACTCATTGGCTTGCTTCCCCCTAGACTGGTTTGGTCGGAAATACGTTTATTATAACATATGTGACAAGCCATGCTGATATGAGATTCGCAATTTTGTACGTCTTTTTGGTGATATTGCCTGAAATGGCTGCTATATGCAGGTCGGCTTGACCTGCTTGCCGTTCAACGCTATTCTTTCTTTAAAGAAGTTACCCATCAGATTACGGAGGAAGAAAAAATTATGCCAAGCGAACCGTCGAAAACGTTGCAGCCCGTACCCAATCCGCACCCGGACCGCGAGTACGAGGTGGAGATTGAATGTCCGGAGTTTACCGCGCTTTGTCCGATTACCGGTCAGCCGGATTTCGCAACGATTACTTTTAAATACATCCCAGGTCCGTCCATCGTTGAGCTGAAGTCTTTGAAGCAGTATTTGTGGAGCTTCCGCGACGAGGGGCATTTTCACGAAGATGTGACGAACCGGATTTTGAAAGATTTCGTTAACTGGATACAGCCGCGAAAGCTTCAGGTGGTCGGCAAATTCAACGTACGCGGAGGAATCTATACGACGGTGAGAGCCGAGTATGAAGCCGAGCGGTAAAGGCAGGGTCATTCTGCACATCGACATGAACGCGTTCTACTGCTCCGTGCACGAAGCGGTGAACCCGGAATTGTACAGAGGCAAGCCGATCGCCGTGGCGGGAAGTGTCGAGCTGCGTAAAGGCATCGTTGTCACGTCATCCTATGCTGCGCGCGGACAAGGAGTGCGTACGGGGATGACGGTGCGGCAAGCGATGAAGGTGTGTCCGGAGTTGATCGTCATCAGCCCGGACTTCCATTTGTACCGCCAGTATTCCAAGCGTTTTATGAAAATTGCCTACGAGTATTCGCCGCTCCTTCAGACGATGTCTATCGACGAATGTTATGTGGATATTACCGGTTCGGGGCAGTTCGGCACGCCTGTGGAGATAGCGGGGACGATTCAACTGCGCATCCGCGAAGAGCTTGGACTGCCGTGTTCAATCGGGATCGGTCCGAACAAGCTGCTGGCGAAGATGGGCTCGGATATGAAGAAACCGAACGGGATCTCGATCTTGCGGATCAGAGAGTTCCCGTCTTTGTTTTGGAACAAGCCTTGTGCGGAGTTGTACGGAATCGGACGGAGAACGGCCGAGCGGCTGAAGAAGTTTAACATCATGACGATCGGACAGCTTGCGCGCGCGGATGAACGGCTGCTGGCTCGCGAGTTCGGCGTGCTCGGAGCTGAGCTGAAGCGGGCGGCCAACGGGCTGAACGATTCGCCGGTCAACCCCGAGCAGGAACCGAACAAGTCGATCGGGCATACGACGACGTTGCCGCACGATTATACGTTGGCCGCAGACGTGCGGCGGGTATTCCTCAACCTGGCGGATCAAGTGGCGCGTCGGATGCGTCGGCAGCATCTGGTGGCGCAAACGGTGCAAATTACGATTCGCGATCCCGATATGAAGACGATTACCCGCTCAGTCACGTTGGAAACGCCTACGGAGCAAGCCGATGAAGTGTATGCCTGCGCGTGGAAGTTATTCGGGCAGCATTGGAAAGCCGGCGAACCGGTGCGGCTCCTGGGGATCACGTTGCAAAACTTGAAGCCGCGTGAAGGGGCGGCGGTTCAGCTGGATCTGTTCAGCTACGAGCAGCAACCGCGTAAAGAGCAGTTGACCAAGGCGATGGACGGAATCCGCGACAAATATGGGGAAAATGCGATTGTGACGGCGGGAATGGTCGGCAACGACCCGTCCGTGCTGCTTCGGGACCACAAAGTGCGAGGCACATCGCTGCAGACGGATCACTTGAAGGAGATAGATTGGGAGGAGTTGTGATTGAGGCGATGGCGGCTGTGATCGGTTTTGCCGGGTTTTCCGGAAGCGGAAAGACGACGTTGGCCACTCAGGTGGTCGGCTTGTTGCGCGGACGCGGGGTGCGGGTGGCCGTCATCAAGCATGACGGCCACGGACATTATAAGGAAGCGGAAGGAAGCGATTCCGCTCAATATATATCCGCCGGAGCGCAGCAGGTGGTCGTTGTTTCGCCGGGCGCGGTGGTGACGTACGAGGCGCGGGCAGGAGTGACGCTGGATGAGCAGCTGCAGCGGATGGAAGACTTCGACGTGGTGTTGGTCGAAGGGTTCAAAGGAGGCGCGCATGCGAAGATCGCGGTATTTCGCGACGCCGAGCAAGCAGAGGTGTTGGAGCGGCTTGTGAACGTGGCGGCGGTTGTGGCGCCGGCTGAGGTCGCAGCTGTCGCAGTAGAGGCGTTGGGCGGGGCGATGGAGGCCAACTCTGCTGCCGCCGATGTGCCGGTATTCGACCCTGATGATGTTCCGGGAGTCGCGGATTTCGTCATGCAGTTCGCTGGGCAGATTCGGGAGTAAGTTTTTATTGACACCCGGGCCTTTTTTCATTACATAAGAGTTATAGTTGCAAATGCGAAGGGGGAGGGCGTCTTGGTCATCAAACGTTATCCGATATGGGTTACGGTCGGACTCGTTCTCGTGTTGCTGGTTGCTTGTCAGGGAGCCGATTCCGATTCCCGGGATTCGTTGAATGCCCGAGGCGCCCTCTCTTCCATCGATTTGGAAGCGTATGCAAATGCAATGCCTTTCGGTGTCCCCTCACGCGGAGAATTTATGGAAGGCCTCAAAACCGATGAGAGCAAAGTATACGAAGTTCCTAATATATCGATCCCCGGCTACATGAAACCGTTCAAAGATCCGACGTTCGGTACAATGATCACAAGGATCGGGGGGACGTTTCAGTCCAAGTTCGCGTTAGCGGGCGGGGTGGAAGGCGCATGGGGCAAAGACGTCCGACATCATTATATGGAAGTCCAGCCGTGGAGCTCGGACAACAGTCTGATTGAGTTGCAGAATGCCGGCATGCCTACCAAAGTGTATTTGAACGGCGAAACGTACGAACCGGTTTACGGTCCTTGCCCAAATTATCAGGTGTTCGATGATCGCTGGCACCCAAGCAAAGACCACCCGCATGAACGGATCAATGTAAAAGAATCGACCCTTAGTTGGTTCGACGTCACGACGTGCACTGAGACCAAACGCATAAATTTGCCATTTCACGCGGACTACATAGGCGGAGGCAAGGGCAATCCGACGCAAGACGGCCATTACGTCGCCTTGTTGGATAAGCAGAAGTCGAAAATTTATATCGTCGATATGGAGCGCAATGTCGTCGGGCCGCCGCACGAAATCGAACCATGTCCGATGGATAAATGCAACGTCTCCTTCGCCTCCCTGTCCCCGACAGGCCGCTATCTGCTCGTCCACTACGGAGGAGTCAACGGGAATCGCATTTACGACGTCAATTTGGATGCGCTCACCTTTAAATTGCGTTCGTTGCCGGCCGATTCACCGGGATGCGAGGAGCGCAAGCCGGCGGACGGTTACGCGATGGATGCAGCCAACTTCGCTTTCGTGATCAACTCGTTCGATGATAATGAGGAAGTAATTGTCGGCGAACGACGCAATTGGTGCACTACAGCCTACGGCAAGCCGCTGGGCAGTGTGGTCATGGTGCGGCTCAAAGACAATAAGGTGACGAGTCTGACCGACCCGGACAATGAGGCGGAAGCGATCCAGATGTCGGGGCAAGCCTATGAGCGTCCCGGATGGGTATACGTGACTTACCAGACGGCTGCCGGCAAGCGATTCGATGGGGAAATCGTCGCGTTCAAGCTGGACGGGAGCGGGGAAATCGAGCGACTGGCGCATACGCACAGCAACGACCGGCCGTATCGCAACCAGCCGCAGGCTGTGCCGTCGCGTGACGGCACCCGCGTACTGTTCGCGAGCGCGTGGAACGACCATTGTTCGCGAGGTTGCGGCAAGCCCGACAATCCAAAAGCTTACATCGTAGATATAAGGCCGAACCGTTGAGCGAGAGGTAGTATTGACTCATACAAAAAACAAGGCCCGGGAGGCATCCGCCTACCCGGGCCTTGTCCTTGATCCCCGTGCCATCAAGCTTGCTCGGGGGTGTGCGGCTCCAGCTGCCGATCGACCGTGCCGTCTTCTTGGCGAATCCACGTCTCGAATCCGCGCTCGCCCTGCTTGAGTCGAATCACCCTCGCACCGCGTAACAACCCTTCCCGGCTATAGCCGTTATAGCCGGCGGGCCGTCCGTGGCATAGCCGTACCCCGTACAGATCTCCTTGAAAATCGTTGCCATGGCAGTGCCCGACGAAGATTCCCGATATGTCGCCCATTTCCAGCACGGAGGCGAAAAAGCCCGAGTTCACCTTGGCACAGCCGAAAGCGGGATCGAGATGCCGGCCGAAGCACGTGCGGCGCGTCCACAATTCCGCATATTCCGGCAGCGGGATATGGAAGAACGCAAGTGAGTGTACCGGCACTCCGCCGTTCGCCTCGGCGAATGCCCGCGATTGCTCGCGATACCAGCCGATCTGGTCGTGTCGCAGCCAGTTATAGCCTTTGGCCGCCGTTTCGCTCTTGTTGCCGGAGTCCAGAAAATACAGGTTCGCCGCGATCGCCTCGCCTTCACTGCCCGACAACGGCAGCGTGTAATTCCCCGAACCGCTAATGTCCTCCGGCCCCGCCTCGGTGAGGCAGAGGGGCGACTGGCGCAGCATCTCCATCAGCCGCTCTTTCGTCACCCCGTTCTCCGCATCATGATTGCCGAATACTGACGCCCACGGGATCCCCCCTTCATCGAGTACCGACACGATTCGGCGGAACGATTCATACGGCTGCTCGCACTTGTTCGCCTCGATCGTGTCGCCGGTCACGACGACAAAATCTGGCGCCTCCTCCTGCAAGATTCGCAGCACCAGCTCGCGCGTGCGCAGGTCGTTCTCGTCGCCGTTCAACCAGTGTGTATCGGTAATTTGCACGATCGTGAACGTGCCGTCATCGCGAAACCGCAGCGTCGAACCCATCGTTTCTCCCCGTCCTTTTCACCCTATTTGGAAGCGATCATCTGGTTGATCTGTTCGTCTGCCAACCGAATGGCCGTATTAATATCCGATTTGCCCGCGAGGAAATCGCGGAATGCCGCTTGCGCCAGCTTCTTGCCGTCGATCTCATAAGGCGAGTAGTCGGGGGCGGACACAATTTTACTTTTGAAAATCGCCTGCAAGTTTTTCCCCTTCAAATAAGGGAGGTCGGCTCCATACTGCTTCTGCACCTCGGTCGTCTTCAGAGGAGACATTCTCGCCGTCTTGCGGACGTTGGTCAACTGAACTTCATCGGACGTAACCACTTCCAGTACCTTGATCGCGTCGTCCTTGTGCTTGCTTGTCTTGGCGATGGCGAGATTGTGCGAGTCGACCTTGCCGGAGACGTTCGGCGCTTCCTTGTAGCTCGGGTATTGCGCGATATCTCAATTCAACCCTTTCTCCCCGGCCGAACCCATCTGCACCATCAAGTTGACGGAGACGAGCATCGCGATATTCTTATCCTTAATAAAATAATCCGCTTCCGTCGACGCGCCAGGTTCCGGCTTCGGCGGCTCGTTCCCGGGAATCGTCTGAATTTGCTTGGTGATTTCGAAGACGCTCTTCCACTTCGGGTCGGTCATCGCCGACTTGTTCGTCTTGCCGTTGACATAAGGCAAAGCGAACGGGAAGCTCATCAAGTAGCTGCTGACCACGTCAAGGCCGCGGTACTGGACGCTGCCGTCTTTGCGCGTAACCTTCTTCCCCAGCTCGATCGCATTGTCCCACGTCATCCCGTCTTTCGGATAGGCCACGCCGAACTTGTCGAACACGTCCTTGTTGTAATACATCGTGTCGAACTGCATTGCGTAAGGAACCGCCCACACTTCGCCTTTGTCAGACTTTACGGCATCGATCGTGGCCGGCAAGAAGCGGGACAGATCGATCTTATTTTGTTTCAAAAGGGGGGCGATATCATATAGCAAATCCTGCTGCTTGTAGCCCAGCATATCGGCGTTCGGAGTTGTGATGAGGTCGGGGATTGTACCCGAGGCGATCAACTCGTTGATGGTCGTTCCTTTGGCGGGGGCTACCGACTTGAGCGTGATGTTCGGGTACTTCTTCTGCACGGGATCGGCGAACAGCAGCTTGAAGTCTTCGTCGCTGACACTTGCGCCCAAATAGACAAGCAACGTAACCGGATCGTTGGACACTTTCTGCGGTACTGACTGGGCGGTGGTGTTGGCAGGGGCGTCGGTGCCTGCTGCGGATCCTACGCACCCGGCGCACGCAAGTGCTGTCGACACTAGCAAACCGAAAAGCAAACGCTTTCTTGACACAGGTAAACCCTCCGTTTCGAATATAAGATTGGTTAGGTACACGAATAAGTTGTATAAAAGATATATTCGTGTTAGGTTGTCATACACTATGAGCCTAGTATAATTTGTTACTCCGGGAGCGTCAATGCTAAATTTGATTGGCAAGAAATTGGGCAAGCCTATAATTAGAGTATATTCGCCATTCTCTGAATTAGTATATAACCAATAGACAACTCAACGTAAGGAAACGCTGGACACTGACGGTTTCACTTACCTTTATAGAACTTATAAGTTCCGGGGCTCCCGCAAAGTACCTGAATCATCTTCGAAGCGAAACCCCACTTTATGGGGTTATTTTATTGATCTTATGGAAAAAGTGACCTACTATTAATGTAATATGAATGTCTGAAACCATTGATGAAGGAGCATGCCGCCATGAAATCCGCCAACCGACCGAACATTATTCTGATTACGACTGATCAACAACGCAAAGATTCGTTATCTTGCTACGGTTCGCCGTTCGTACATACACCGCAGCTCGACAGTCTAGCTGCTGAGGGTATAAGATGCGAGCGGGCTTATTGCACGAACTCCGTCTGCACGCCAAGCCGCGCCTCGCTGTTCAGCGGGCAATACGTTCATCGGCACGGAGCCTGGAATGTCGGCATGAAGATCGCCCCGGATACCAAGCTGTTGCCACAGGTTTTGGTTGAGCGAGGGTTTCGCACGCACCATATCGGAAAGGCGCATTTTCAGCCGTATCAACCGAAGGCCGAACAGACGCGGGAATCGACCCCCGATTGGGACAAAATTTACCCTGAGTTCTCCGGGCCTTACTATGGTTTCGAGACAATCGAAATGTCCATGGGGCACACAGTCGGCGGGGTGAGCGGTCATTACGGGACATGGGTCAAGGAGCGTTGCGGCGACGGAGGTGCGAAATTCGCGCAAACTCGCCGATCGTCTGTGCCGTTCGGAGGAGCGGCGGTCGACTGGGAACTGCCGGCCGCTTACCGGCAGACCGAATGGGCAGCGGAGCGGGCGGTTGCTTTTTTGCAAGAATATGCGGCTGAACAGGCGAGGATACAAGTGGAGGAGCAGGCGGGTGAGGGGCGACCTTTCTTCCTCAACATCGGTTTCCAGGACCCGCACCATCCGCATGCATTGCCGCCGGAGTGGCGGGAGGACTTGGATGTCGAACGGATTCCGGCGCCAACCTTCGTCGAGGGGGAGTTGGACGACAAACCGGCGTTTTTTCGGGACGTGCACGAAGGAAGTTGGTCGTCTAAACACCCGCTTCACGGCGCTTTTCCGCTGGCAGGACAAGGGCGCAGCGGCACTCATGCGGGACAAATCCCATTGACGGATCAACTGTTGGGAAGAGCGTATTATTACCGGATGGTTGAAGGGATTGATGCGGCTTGCGGGCGCATTTTTCAAACATTGGACGAATTGGGTATGGGCGACAACACGATCATCGTGTTCACTTCGGATCACGGGGAGCTGCTGGGGGATCACGGGTTTTGGATGAAGGGGCCGTTCCATTACGAACAGCTGATCAATATCCCGCTCATTATCCGATGGAAGGGTGTTCTGCCGGCAGGCGAGGTGCAACCCGGAATCGTCAGCTTGGTCGACATCGCGCCGACGCTGCTTGCCATGTGCGGGATCGAACTTCCTGCCGATATGGAAGGGAAAGATCTTTCCGCTTGGCTTGCGGGTAAGGGAGGAAGCGGCCGGACTCGCGCATTGGTCGAAACGGTCGATGATCCGCACAAAATCCGGGTGAAGACGATTGTGACCGAGCGGTGGAAGCTGTCATGTTACCCGGGACAAGCCTTCGGGGAGCTGGTCGACCTGCAGCAAGACCCGGGGGAACTGCGGAATTTGTGGGACGATCCGGCGTATCGGCACATTAAGGCAGAGTTGTACGGAGATCTGCTGGCCGAGCTGGAAACTTCCGAGCGGCGCAATGAGCGGATCAGCTATGCGTGAAGACGCATGTATATAAGCCTCAAAGAGATGGGGCAACGCGGGATTTGGTTGCCTGTTCGAAGGCGTAGGCCAGCCGCAGCAATGTCGGCTCGCTGAACGCGTCTCCGGTGAACGACACGCCGAACGGCTTGCCGTCGGCCTTATACCCTGCCGGCACGATAATGGCGGGGTAGCCGGCGACGGCTGGGGCGTCGGAGAAATCCGGTGCAAACAGCGCATCAAGTCGGTGCTCGATCAGCGCCTTATCGATGCCCTCTTCACGGGACGCCCGCCAATCACGCAGCCGATCCTTGAGGTACTCCGCTTCTGTGAGCGTCCCGGACGTTTCGTATTCAGCCTTGAGCAGAAGCGATTGCCCATAACGGAGCGCCTCCGGGTGGTGCAAATTGTTGAACTCGATGACCTCCCGCAGCGTCTTGACAGGCGCTTTTGGCCCAAGCGACGCGAGGTAGCGGTTCACTGCGGATTTGAACTCATATAGCAGGACGGTGGACTTGTTGGCGATATGCGGTACGTTTGCATTCTCGATAATAACCGCCCCTGCTTCTTTCAGTACACTTACCGCCTTGGCGAAAAGCCCCAACTCTTCCTCATCAAAGTTTTCGATGTATCCACGGTTGATGCCGATACGCGCTTCGCACAGCCCGTTGCGATCGAGGAAGATCGAATAATCGGGATGCGCCTTGCCCTGACTTTGCCCCGTGCTTGCATCCGACGGATCTTCCCCAGCCAATACGCCGAGCAAGATGGCCGCATCCTCCACGGTGCGGGCAATCGGCCCGGCTATGTCCTGGGTGTAAGAGATCGGCACAATCCCTGCGCGACTGACCAAACTAACGGTCGGCTTCAAGCCGACGACACTGTTCTTGCGCGCCGGGTTTAGGATCGAACCGGACGTTTCTGTACCGACGGCCGCTGCGCATAAATTGGCCGCCACCGCGACCGCCGAGCCGCTGCTGGAACCGCCAGGATCAAGCGTGGCTGGGGCGTAAGGGTTGAGTACTTGCCCGCCTCGCGAGCTGTAGCCGTTCGGCATGCCTTTCGTCATGAAGTTCGCCCACTCTGTCATGTTCGTCTTCCCAAGCAGCACGGCTCCCGCCTCTCTCAATCGCCCTACGAGAAACGCGTCATAGGACGCGAATGAATCCGAGAGAGCCGCCGAACCGGCGCTGGTATGCATGTTGTCGGCTGTATTGATATTGTCTTTCAGCAAGATCGGTACCCCGTGAAGCGGCCCGCGAATCATCCCGCGCTTGCGCTCTTCGTCCCGTGCCGCGGCGATATACCAAGCGTCCGGATTTAACTCCAGCACCGAATTCAAGGCAACTCCACCCTTATCATGTTTCGCAATTCGCTCAATGTACATATTCGTCAATTGTACGGAAGTCAATTCCCCGGATTTAAAGGCGGCTTGAATGCCGAGAATCGTTACTTCTTCAACACAAAAGTCCATCTAGAACCCTCCTCTAAAATGATGATTCAACACGAGGCAACATAACGTTAAGGTAAACTAATCATGACATTTTTGGCAAGGACATATCTCTATATGAATCTTTTGTTTATGGGTAAATATACACTATACTAATAGTGAATAATGGGTTGACACTGGCATCGTTTCTGTTTTATGCTGAAATTGTGAACGCATACATTTGTGGATTTGGTATTGAAAGCGATCACAATATTAAGCTCATTGTTCATATACAATGAGGGGGAGGGAAATTGTTTGTGAGGAGAAAATGGCTTTTTGTATTGGTAGCGCTCTCAATCGTCCTGCTGGTTTCCGGGTGCGGCAACGGAGGGACGGCTGCGACAGGGGCGGCTAAAGACACCGGAGGCGTCGAGAAGGCGGCGGTGAAGGAAAATACCGAACCGGTTACTCTAACGTTGTTTATGAACAATTTGATCTCCGATGCGGACCTGGAGCGGGAGCTCTATGAACCTTTGAAGAAGAAATACCCGTACATCACGGTTGAAGCGACGATGAACGGCGGAGAAAATAAAATTGAAAATTTGATCACTGCGGGGACTCCGCCCGATTTATTCAATTATTATGTTGGAGCCATGGGGAACATTATCAAGCTGGGCCTGGTAGAAGATATTACTCCGATGCTCAAGAAGAACAAAATCGATTTGTCGCGTTTCCAGCAGGTGATGATCGATTCGGTGCGGGCGGCTTCCGACAAGGGCGAGCTGTACGGTCTTCCGCGCTACTCCAATACCGTTGCCTTGTATTATAATAAGGATATTTTCGATAAGTTTGGGGTTCCCTACCCGAAAGACGGCCTAAACTGGGATCAAACTTTGGAAATTGCTAAAAAGGTATCGCGTTCGGACGGAGGGGTCAACTATTATGGTTTGTCGGGCGACAGCCTGTACCGTCCCAGCTTTATCTATTCATTGTCGCCGGTGGATCCGAAGACGAACAAAGCCAGCATCAATAACGATCACTGGCGCAAGGTGTTGGAGCTTGACCGGAATATTTTCTCCATCCCGGGCAATCTTCCCGATCCGATCAGCTTAGTTAACAGCGGCGTTAAGCGATTCACGGAAACACGCGACTTGGCGATGTTGGCTTCGGTGAACAACTTGCGGCAAATCGAGCCGGCCGCCGCGAAAGGATTCAATTGGGATTTGGCGCAATACCCGTTCTTCCCGGACAAACCGAATGTCGGCGGAATGGTTGACGTCCACGTCATCGGGGTAAGCAAGACGAGCAAGCATAAAGATGCGGCGATGAAGGTCGTCGAACTGATGACTTCAGACGAAGTGCAATTGATTGCGGCACGGCAAAGCGCTGCGGCGTCGCCGCTCAATAATAAGGAAATGCAGAAACAATTCGGTGCGGAAGCACCCTACTTGAAAGGAAAGAACGTGCAGGCGTTCTTTAAGAGCAAGGCGGCTCCGGCGCCCCAGTTCAGCCTGTATTTGAACGACGCGAAGAAAGTGTTCACCCCGATGTTTACAGACTATGTTGCCGGCAAGTCGGATCTCAATACATTTATCCGGGAAGCGGAAGATGCAATCAACAAGAAGATGGAAGACGTAGTCGGGAAATAAGGGTTGGCCAAACGTTCAGAAACACCCCGTTGCTATTACGGTAAGCGGGGTGTTTCATTTTGGGATCCTCCAGCTGAATTGCACTGTTCTACCACAAGATCGCGTACCTGGACGGGGAGCGGGAGGAATTGGCGCGCCTTTCGCGAATTGTTTCTACCAGAGATGGGACTCGAAGAAAATAGCCAAAGCACTCAGGCTGTCCCATTATCGGATCTATGTGCAGGATATAATCCTAAGCCGGTGGAGGACATCATGGGGAAGACAGGGACAACGAACAGACTGACTATTTTTTACACCAACGATCTGCACAGTGCTTTCGAAAATATGCCGAAGGTAGCCGGGGCCATTCGCACTTTTCGTGACCTGCTGCCTGCGGATGAGGTGTTGACGGTCGATATTGGCGACCATCTCGATCGAATGGCGCTTGAGACGGACATGAGCGATGGGCTGGCCAACGTGGAGGCGTTGAATCTGACGGGATACGACTTTCTCGTTCCGGGGAACCGGGAGGGTCATACGTTCACTCCGGAACAATGGGCGGAGATGTACAATCCGGCGAACGCGGGGTTCAAAGTGTTATGCGCCAACGTGGAACCGCCGAAACGATATGGGAAGACGCAGGATTGGTTGCGCAAGTGGGCGATTGTGGAGAAGGGCGGCATTAGAATCGGGCTGTTCGGCTTGTCTGCTATATCGGCGAAATTCGCCTCCCCGATAGGTTGGCGGGTGACGGGCAGGCCGGAGGCGGCAGCGGAGATGGTAAAGCTGCTTCGGCCGCAGGTGTCGGTGCTGATTCTGTTGTCGCACTTGGGCTTGAACGCCGACAAACGGTTGGTCGAAGAGTTGCCTGGAATCGACTTGATTTTCGGTGGCCATTCGCATCATTTGTTGAGGGAACCGCTGAAAATCGGCGATACATGGCTGTTCGCAGCAGGGGAAAGGGGTCATCACGTAGGTATTGCACGGGTTGATATCGACATGGCTGCGGGTAGGATTATTTCTGCGTCGTGCGATGTGGTGGAGACGGCGAATTACCCTGCTGATGCCAAGGTGGCAGCGGTCTCGGCGAAGTATCGCGAGATGAGTGAAACGTACCGCAAAAACCCGCAAATCGAGTTGGATGAGCCGCTTGAAGCGGTGTTTGAGCGGGAGTCGGTGCTCGGGAATTTACTTGCGGCCGGTGTAAGTCGCCATGTCGGGACGGAGATCGGCATCGTGAATACGGGGCAGTTTGTTGCGGGTTTGGAATCGGGGACGGTGACGTACAAGCGGCTGCTCGCGTGCTGTCCGTCCCCGGCGAAGCCGTGCCGCGCCGTCGTCACCGGCAAGCAAATTCGCCGTGCGCTGGAGGATGCGCTGAAGCCGGAAGTTGTGAAGCGAGGCACGACCGGATTCGGATTCAGCGGTATGGCGCTCGGCACGTTATGTGTTGACGGGCTGACGGTGCAATATCGGCCGGACGCGCCGGCAGGCGAGCGAATCGGCGATGTGCGGGTGATTGGCCCGCGGTCCGGCGACAGAAGCGTTGGTGGTGAAACGGATGACGTCGCGGCGAAATTAGGCGAGTTGCTGGATGAAGAACGGAGCTACACGGTCGGTACGGTTGATCTATTCACCTTCGGCCACGGCTACCCGGTGTTCGCGGAAGCGTCAGAGGTGACGTATTTCCCTGACGAGTTCATGCGCGATGTCTTGGTGGAACAATTGAAGCGGCCTGAAGAAATCGCTCGCGCCAAGATGGTCAGGTGGGTTGTTGCAAATACATTGAATTGATGCGGATGTCAATCGTCTGTGAAAATGTCACCGCAACTCGTCTGTGAAAATGTCACATTAACGTATTGCCGAGGCGGCTTACCAGAGCGCCTCGGCATAGCTGTTGTGCTGAGAATATAAGGCATCTTGGAAGTCGTTCTTACTTGTGGTACGCTTGTTTTGGTTTTGGTGCTTCGTGGTTTTCCACGGATGCATGGAGGCGGGTTTGCGTGGCGACGCAGAACTCGCCTTTTTCATTTGCTGCTGGGGCCTGCGGACAGGCTTCTCGATCTCCACAAGCTTGATTGCCGCACCGTCGCGCCAAACGATGACTTCACCCGTGAGCGTCTGACGCACCTCTACGACCGTCTTGGCGTCGAAACGGCGGGAGGCAGGCTTGGCGAACGTATACAGCTTGTTGGCGTAGGACAGCGTGTTGCCCTGGCCGAGCGTTCGTTTCTCACGGATCGTAAACACATGTTCCAGGTGCATGGATGGATCGAGCTTGCTGTAGGCGCTCTCGTCGCTTTTCGGCTTCAAAGCGAACTTGCGATTGTGCTTGCGTATGAGCGCCGGTAAAGCCGCATTAGCCTCCTCTAGCATGTTGATGCCAAGCAGCCGCAACTCAATGACCAAGCGATCTTGGAGCGTCCCCCAGAGCCGCTCAATGCGCCCTTTAGCCTGCGGGGTTAACGCCTTGATATGCGTGATGCAGAGCTCATCCATGGCTTTGCCAAAGTCCGACAGCGGTTTCGTCTCGCCGGTCAGTTCCTGCTCAACCGTTAACGTCTCGTTTGGCGATCTGAAGATCGTATGACGGTCGCTGTAAAGACCAAGCGGAATGCCGTAATTCTTGATTCCTTGCTGCATCACGAGCGAATAGCCTTCGCGGCTCTCGTTCGGTCTGAACACGGCACCGACAACGATGCCAGTCGCGTCATCGATGGCCGCGTGAAGGGCGAAGGCTGGCGCACGGTCTT
>JAJFMO010000160.1 GCA_020697475.1 Paenibacillaceae bacterium
GCAGACGAAGAGACAAATTCCGAACGACATCTGGGAAGCGACGAAGATGAACGGGAAAATTTATGCGGTGCCTAACTATCAGATCTCTTCCCGTCAGGCATCATTGATCTTCAACAAGGCGCTCGTCGACAAGTACAATCTGAAAGACAAAATTTTCGCTGTGAAAAAGATGTCCGATTTGTCGCCGATTTTCGATGTGATCAAGAAGAACGAGCCGGGCATTTATCCTTCGTTGATTGCTCCGAATTCGCGGAAATACGAAGTGAGAACGAAGATCGATTACATTGAACAGTTCGATGCCAAGGTACCTGTCGGGGTGGGCTACGATTTGAAGGTGGTCGACTTGACCCAAGGCAAATATAAGCAAGAGGCGCTGAATGGCTACAAGCTGGCAAGAGAATGGCAGCAGAAGGGCTTCTACCATCCGGACGCAGCGCTGTCCAAAGATTTGAACCCGGAGAAGAAAGCCGGCAAGTTCTTTATGATCGAAGACAACTTCAAGCCGGGCGTCGAGGCCGACTCCAAGGCTAAATGGGGTTACGACGTTTATGCCGTACCGATGGCCATGCCTGTATTGTCCACGGGCTCCATTGACGCTGCGCTCACGGCGATCAGCCGGACGTCGGAAAACCCGGAACGGGCGATGATGCTGATTAATTTGATGCAGACGGACGAACAATTGTTGAACCTTCTGACGTTCGGTATCGAAGGGGTCGATTATAAGAAAACCGGCGGTAAAAGTATCGAAGTTATCGCGAAGACGCCTTACGCCGGCAAAGCCTGGGCGATCGGCAACCAGTTCCTGGCGTATACCCTTCCCGGTCAAGCGGCGGATGTGTGGGAGCAGACGAAGAAGCTGAACTCTTCGGCAACGCCGGCTCCGACCATCGGCTTCTCGTTCGATAACAACCCGGTGAAGACGGAACTTGCTAACATGAACGCGGTGAGCGACAAATATGTAAATATATTCAATTTCGGAATGGTTGACAATTATGCGGAGATGTATGACAAGTATATCGCAGAGATGAAATCGGCCGGCCTGGATAAGTATAAGGTGGAGCTGCAAAAGCAGGTCGATGCCTGGAAGGCGACACGCAAGTAGGTTGGAGTTGGGACACCCCGGAATAGCCGTTGGCTGTTCGGGGTGAACTTTTACAGGCGGGGAGTACGATTGGGATGAAAAAACATGCGGGTCAGGACAAGCTGGCTTGGTGGCGCGAAGCGAAGTTCGGCTTATTCATCCATTGGGGGCTATATGCTCTTGCGGCGGGAAACTGGAAGGGACAGGAGGTTCAATCAGTCGGCGAATGGATCATGAAACGGGCTGCGATCCCGGTACGTGAATACGAACTGTTGGCGGGACAATTTAACCCCGTTAAATTTAATGCGAAAGAATGGGTGGATCTGGCGGTGGCGGCGGGGATGAAGTACATCGTCATCACGGCCAAGCACCACGACGGGTTCGCGATGTTCCGCTCCGCCTGCTCGGGTTACAACATCGTAGACGCAACGCCATACAGGCGCGATCCGATGGCGGAACTGGCCGAAGCCTGCGGCCGGGGCGGGATCAAGCTGTGCTTCTATTACTCGCACTTTCAAGATTGGCATCATCCCGACGCCTTCGGCAACGATTGGGATTACCCCGACGCAGCCGGCAAGGACTTTGACCGATACATACGCGAGAAAGCGTTGCCGCAAATGAGAGAGCTGCTGACGCAATACGGTCCCATCGGCTTAATCTGGTACGATACACCCGGAGAAATTACGGAAGAGCAAAGCCGCCAATTCGCCTCGGTCATCCGCGAGCTGCAGCCGGATTGCTTGATCAATTCACGCGTCGGCCACGGGTTTTATGATTATATCTCTACGGGTGACAACGCAGTTCCGGCCCGCGTATTCGAAGCCGATTGGGAAATTCCGGCGACGTTGAACCATACGTGGGGCTTCAAGGAGAACGATCATAACTGGAAGGATGCCGGGGAACTGATCCGCTTGCTTGTCAATATTAACGGCAAAGGGGGGAACTATTTGCTCAACGTCGGCCCGCGCGCCGATGGGACAATCCCCGAGCCGAGCGTCCGGCTTTTGCAGGAAGTCGGCCGCTGGGTGAAGACGAACGGGGAGGCGATCTATGGAACGATTGCCGGGCCGGAGTTTCCTTACGAATTGGCTTGGGGCGATGTGACGCACAAGCCGGGGAAGCTGTTTTTACACATTTTCAACTGGAGAGCGGCCTTCGTCTTGTTCGGGCTGTGTAACAGAGTAACAAGAGCTTATTTATTGGCCGATTCCAACACACACGTGACGGTGGTTCAGCATCCGACGAACGCCTCACAGGCGATGCACCGGATGCAAGTTTATTTGCCGCAGGTGCAGCCTGACCCGATTGCTACCGTGGTCGTACTTGAATATGAAGGGGAGCTGGCTGTCGATCGGTTGCAGGCATGATTGGAGAGGAAGGTCATCATGTCATCCGGCAGAATTGAAAACGAATACATTTTGGAGAGGGGAATTATGTGATGAATTTAGGTCAAAAAGTAAGGAAGGCGGCGCTCAGTGCGCTCGTAGTTCTTGGATTGTCGGCAGGTGTGATGAATGTGGCGCCTACGCCTGCGCATGCAGCCGTTCAAGCGACATACTACGTCTCGCCAAGTGGAAGCGACAGCAACCCCGGGACGTTGTCCCAGCCGTTCAAGACGATCACGAAGGCGCGCAATGTCGTTCGCACGATCAATAACAGCATGACGGGGGACATCATCGTCTACTTGAAGGCGGGCGATTATTATCAATCGAGCACGATCGTGTTTGACGAGTCCGATTCGGGGACGAACGGGCATAACATCATCTACAAAAATTACGACGCCCCCGGCAGCGCCCGCATTATCGGAGGGCAGAAACTGACCGGTTGGCAGCTGTATTCCGGCGGCATCTACAAGGTGAACGTCGGCACCACGTGGAGCTTCGACGCCTTGTTCGAAAACGGCGAAGCGTCCCACATAGCCCGTTTCCCGAATGCGGGATACAAAAAAATCAAAAGCGCCGACTCCACACAACCGCTGAAGGCGTTCTATTATTACAGCGGCGACGTTCCGTCGATTGCCGATATCAGTAATTTGCAGGTGTATGTATGGCCTGGCGCGCACAACTGGGCGAACGAGATTTTGCCTGTGGCCGCGATCAACCGGACGAATCAGAAAATCACCTTGACGCAAAACCAACGCTGGGCGTATTTGGATTCGCTGAAGAAAGGTTCGCGTTATTTTATCCAAGGAGCGATGGAACTTCTCGATTCTCCGGGCGAATTTTACCTGGATAAAGCGGCGGGCATCTTATACTACTATCCGGTCAATTCGGATATTAACAACCAGGAGATCATCGCTCCTACCGTGAATCGGATCATCCAGATCGGCGGCAGCTCCAATTCGAACCGGGTGAAAAATTTGCAGCTCGACGGGCTGACCGTCATGGTGTCCAACAGCACCTGGGCCGACATGAATTCGGGCAAGACCGGAAATATCGTCATCGTCAATTCGGAAAATGTCGCCGTCAAAAACAGCCGGATCGTCAACTCGGCCTCGAACGGGATCGCCTTGCCGGGCACCGATTTTCAAACGACTCCGGTCAAGTCGCGGGGCATGAACGACGTCATCTACGGCAACTACATTCACGATGTCGGGGAGAACGGGGTGCTGATCGCCGGCACGGCCAACACGTCGACGTATATGCAGACCGACCATCTCGTCTCCAACAACGAGATTGACGATATTGCGCGAATATCGACCAACGGCGCAGGGATCGAGCTGGCCAACGTCACGACCAGCGAGGCGTCGTACAACAAGATCACGAACGCGGTGCATTACGGGATTGAGGTCAAGGGCAGCAAGTGGACGAATATGCCGACCGTTATCGACGGGATCACGGTGACCAGCGCCAACCATTACGATTTTGACCCGGGCCGATATAATACGATCAAGTACAACGATATTTCCAAAGTGAACCAGGACACGCAGGATACCGGTATTATCAAAACAGGCGGCGTGTACAACTTGACGATCGATCATAATCTGCTGCACAACAGCGGCAAGTTCGGCTTGCAGAAAGGGCTGTACCTCGACGACGTGTCGGACTACAACACAGTGACAAACAACATCGTCTACGGGCTCACATCGGGCAGTACGAAGATCGACTACAACGTCAAGGGGATCGGCAATACGGTGTCCAACAATATTGCGGATGCGACCGGCGGAGCCAAAGCGGTGCAGTTCAACGTCATCGGCAACCAACCGACGCGCAACGAAACGATGCTTCACAACATTTTCTTTAAGGCGCGGGTGTTCTATAACTTCTCCTCCTGGTCGAGCGATCGGGTGCAAACGTCGGATTACAACACATTCTATAGCACTTCGAGTATCCACACGATGAACAATATTCCCGGCTCGGACACGCTGTCCAACTGGAAGACGCTGTACAGCCACAAGTATGATCAGCATTCGCAAACGTCCAATCCGCTGTTTGTCGATGCAGCCAACCACGATTACACGCTGCAGTCGACTTCGCCGGCGCTGGCCAACGGCTTTAACCAGATCGACATGAGCACGGTAGGCTTAAAGAGCGACTATGTTTACTCGAATACGGCAACAGTGATGAGCCTTGAATCCAGCATGGTCGAGCCCGATCCCGACCCGTCATTCGCCGACGGCTTCGAAGACGGATTCACGGACAATTGGTCCGCCTTGTTCGGCACGCCGACGTTGGATACGACGACCGTTGAGGAAGGATTGAACAGCTATCATCCCGACCAAGATCAGGACGAAATTTACCATTTGATGGACGACGAAACGTTCGGGGTGTTGCACGTCTGGTTCTATGATCAAGCGAACGACAACACCATGAAGGTGCGGGCGCGCATCTACAGCTCCTCGGTGGCCGAAAATGCGATGATCGGGGTTGTGACGTACAACTCGACGACGAAGTATTCGTACCTGGTCGACGGTCAGGACTGGATCATCTCTTCCGTTAACCGGTCGACGGGCTGGCACGATTTCAAGTTCGACTTCTCTTCCGGCACCGACTGCAAGCTCTACATCGACGACACGCTGATCGGTACGACGGACATCATCACCTCGTTCGACGAGATTCACCTGGGCGATAACGCGGATGACGGCAACACCGGCAACGTCTACTTCGACAACGTCCAGTTGTTCGACGATTTCGAGCAGTATACGGAGTAGGTAGGTAAACAAAGAACTTTGCAGGAGGGCGGTTCCGTCATTGCGGCGGGATCGCCTTTTTGTCTATAATTATGGCGAGGAGGGATCGCCATGAAAGCCTTAATTGTCATCGACTATACGGTCGATTTTGTGAACGGGAAGCTGCCTTGCGGGGAGCCGGCGGTGAAGATCGAGGAGCGGATCGGCCAATTGATCGGGCAATTTGTTGCGGACGGCGATTGGGTGGCGATGGCAGTGGATTTGCATGACGAGCACGATACGCTTCACCCTGAGCATCGACTATTTCCACCGCATAATATCCGGGGAACGGATGGAAGACAGTTGTATGGCAAGGTCGATAGCATTTATCAGGCGAATCGGGACCGTATTTATTGGATGGATAAAACGCGCTACAGCGCGTTCTGCGGCACCGACCTGGACCTAAAGTTGAGTGAGAGGGAGGTAAGCGAAATCCATCTTTGTGGAGTTTGCACAGATATATGCGTGCTGCATACGGCGGTGGACGCCTATAACAAAGGCTATCGCACCACGATACACGCCGATGCGGTTGCCAGCTTTAATCCTGCCGGCCATGAATGGGCTCTGGGGCATTTTCGGAACGTGCTTGGGTTCACGGTTGTGGGCGGTGGAGCTTAAGATGAAAGACGTGCCGAATCTGACCCTCCACACGGATAAGTATCAGATTAATATGATGTATGCGCACTGGAAGCAAGGAACGCACCGACAGAAAGCCGTGTTTGAGGTGTACTTCCGCAAGCTTCCGTTCGGCAACGGGTTCGCGGTGTTCGCCGGATTGGAACGGGTAGTGCGGTATATTCAGGATCTGTCTTTCGGCGAGGACGAGATCGCTTACTTGAGCCGCCAGGAAGAAGAGTATGAGTCTGAGTTTCTGGAAGAATTGAGGCGTTTTCGTTTCAGCGGGGACTTGTTCGCCGTGGCGGAAGGGACCGTGGTGTTTGCCGACGAACAGCTCATTCGTGTGGAAGCTCCGATTTTTGAAGCGCAGTTGGTGGAAACGGCGATACTTAACTTCGTTAATTATCAGACTTTAGTTGCCACGAAAGCTGCCCGCATCAAGCAGGTGACCGAGGAGGACGGTCTGCTGGAGTTCGGTACGCGTCGCGCTCAAGAAGCGGATGCCGCGGTATGGGGCGCCCGGGCGGCTTACCTTGTCGGCTTTGATGCGACGTCCAACTTGCGGGCAGGCATGATGTTCGACATTCCAACCAAGGGGACGCACGCCCATGCCTGGGTGCAGTTCCATGAAGACGAAGAGAAGGCGTTCAAGCGATTTGCGGAAAGTTTGCCGGATCAGGTAACTTTGCTCGTTGACACGTACGACACCTTGAAATCCGGTGTTCCGAGCGCGATCCGTACAGCGAAATGGCTGGAAGGGCAAGGCAAGCAGATGCAGGCGATTCGGCTGGACAGCGGGGACTTAGCCTATTTGTCCAAAGCCGCCAGACAGCAACTGGATGCCGCAAACCTACAGTATGTGAAGATTGTCGCCTCCAACGACCTGGATGAACATTTGATCGCCGAGTTGAAGGCGCAGGGAGCGAAGATCGACATCTGGGGAGTCGGCACCCAGCTCATCACAGCCGCGGATCAGCCGTCGTTAGGCGGGGTGTATAAGCTGGCGGCATGCGAGCGGGACGGGGTGGAAGTGCCGGTCATCAAAATTTCCGGCAATCCGGAGAAAGTATCGAATCCCGGGCGCAAGGATCTGTTTCGCATCCTTCATCCCGATACGGGAATGGCGGAAGCCGATTATATCCCCCTCAGCGATGAGCGGGATCTTGTCGAGCGGAGTACGATCAAGCTATTCGATCCCGCTCACCCGTATTTGCACAAGTTTATGGATCGCTATGAAGCTGTTCCGTTGCTCCGATCGATTTTTTCCAAAGGGTCGCTTGTATACGACCTGCCCGATTTGCAACAGATTCGCGAGTATCATCAACAACAACTGAAACTGTTTTGGCCGGAATATTTGCGCAAGCGAAATCCTGAGAAGTATCCGGTTGATTTAAGCGAAAAGGCATACCGGCTTAAGATGGATATGATTCATCAATGGCATGAATAAATTTCGAGGTGATACGCTGCGACCCAACATTTTCTGGATTTCACTTGAAGACACGAGCCCGCGGGTCGGCTGC
>JAJFMO010000161.1 GCA_020697475.1 Paenibacillaceae bacterium
TTCCCCATAGTAGTCTTCCAATCGATCCAGTCGGCGCAGCGTTCGGCCATCCACCTCATACAGTTCGCCTTGCGTCCACTGGCCCCCCGCCAACAGCATCGCAGGGTATCCGCATCCGGTATCCACCAGCCGTCCCCGCGTCTTGGCCGTCCGGGCCAACTGCAGCGCCTCCGCCAGGTAATGATGATTGTCCTCCCCTTCGCGGAGGGTTCCGTATACGAAAACATTTGGCATCGTCAAAAGCCTCCCCCCACTTATTTCCACATACCACACGGGAATCCTTCTCCTCATGACTTGGATTGGTTGTGCCATGACATTAACCGTGCTACGATGGTTTTCATAGTTGGGAAATTCCGAGTTTTCAATGAGAAAGGAAAGAATGAAGCGTGAAGCACGTTAAAATTCCAAGAGGGGCAAGGCTGCTCATTCTCTTTATGGCTGTAGTTTTGTCGGCCTGCGGTTCCAACGGACAAACGGATAATTCCGCGGAATCGTCGAACACGACTGCACCGTCGGAGCAATCCCCAGCGACTGCGGCGACCTATAAAAATTTTGTTTTCGATCATAATGGCGGTGACATCCAATGCTTCAAGGACAGCAACGGGTGGTACTATGCCTACTATCCGCAGAAGAAATCGGTATACGCAATGAAATCCAAAGATCTGGTATCGTGGACTTACGTCGGCGAAGTTTACAATAATGCAGGGGATAAATATGGAGGGCAATCGGCAACCGGGATTTGGGCGCCGGAAGTCCATTTGATTAACGGCAAATACTATTTGTACTATGCGAGTGTGATGACTGGCGGCGCTGATCCGGACAGGACCGGCAATAAGGATATTGTCGTCGTCGAAAGCTCCGACCCCGTCCACTTCGACAAGGCAAACCGGACCGTACTGCTGGATGATAACTATGCGTTCATCGATCCCTATGTATTTCAGGATACGGACGGACGTCTCTATTTGTATAACAAATATCGCGGAAAGTCTGGAACCGGCTCGGAAATTCAAGGAAGGGCAATGTCGGATCCGAAAACGGTCATCAGCGACGGGGTCACCCTATTAAGCAACAAGGACATCCCTCAATCCATCGGCATCGGACAGATGGAGCAGCCTTCCGTATACGTCAAAAATGGAACCTACGAGTTGTTTTTCTCGTTCGGCGACGGGGCTTTAATCACCCCGAAAGAGGGGTATAAGGTGATGTATGCCAAAGCGACGAGTCCGTTGGGACCTTACAAGCTCGGGGCGAACAACCCGCTGATGAAGACTGATCCAAGTGCGGGCGTCTATGCCCCGGGAGCGACTTCCATCGTGTTGGACGGCCAAAATAACGAGTGGATGGTCTATCGGCAGAAGAAAGACAGCGGGAAGGCGAGGGATTTGGTGCTTTGCATCGACAGGATAACCTTCGATGCCACAGGGAATGCAGCCGTTACCGCGACTCGCAATAAAGCTTTGCCTGCGCCGGTGTTTCCTTGATCATCATCTACTCATCCAGCTTGCCTCGAAGCCGCGCTACATGCTGCTCCCGCGCCGCGGGATCGACGATGTTGGCGGAGCGCAGCGCCTCATAAATCCGCTCCACGTCTTCCCCACTCAAGGCTGGCGCCGCCTCCGTCTTCAAACGCAGCAACTTCCGTTGAATAAACTCGGAAAGCTCCACATCATAGACGATGAGCTCATCCGATTGGATTTTTCGCAGCTCCGGGTCGATGGCAAAGCGGCATCGCATCGTAAACGAGACGATAGAGACGTACCTCAAACCCGGAAAGTCTGCCAATAAAGCCTCGATTGCTTTGATATGCCCCCCATTTTGCATCAACGGGTTATACAGCCTGTACCGTCTACCTGCTGCTTTAACCGTCCAATAGCGATCACTTCGTCCGCCTTTGATTTCGCCATTGTAATTTTTTGTTTCAATAACAAAGATCCCTTGAGGGGTGATGAGCACGTGATCAACCTGGGAGTACTTGGTTCGGGAGCGGGGATTCGGCAGCAACAAATCGTGAAGATGACGGCAATCCTTCGGCAATTGATCCAGTTGGATGTTGATTTTGTGTTCCCCCAGCTCGCCGATCCGGGTCGACTCTACCTTGGGTCGGGCGGGCTTTTTCTTCGGCGCCTGAGGCTTTGTCGGCGGGGTCTTCTTGGCAAACAGTGAGAAAAGCTTCTTAAGCAATGAACATCTTCCCTTCTATAATGAAGAACCGCGAAAAGCCCCTCTCAAACCGTATGAGTGCTCCTGAACTCGTTCGGGGTCATGTTGATGTGCTTCTTGAACACCCGATTCAAGTAAAATCCGTTCTGGTACCCGCAGCATTCCGAGATTTGCTCCAGAGTTAAAGTGGTCTCCAGCAGCAAAGTCTTAGCCTTCTCCAGACGCTGGGAAGTCAAATATTGAATGGGCGACTTCCCGTAACGTTTCTTAAATTTTTTGCTTAACTGGGAGAGGCTGAGGCCGAGAGTCCCGGCGATTTTCTGCAGCTCGACGGGTTGAAACGCTTGGGCCTGAATCATCAACTGCGCTTTCTCCGCCACACGGTCGTAAGATTCCCCGGTGCTCTCAAGCGACCGACTCATCTCGTGATCCCCACATTCCTCGCAATACAACAGCCACAGATCGTATACATAGTGATCGAGCTTCAGCTGCGCTCCGCTGTCGCTGAGCTTTCGGATCGTGCCCATCATTGCAAAATCAGCCTTAAGCCGCGCCGTGTCGCGAATGCTGATCTTCAAGTTGGGGAAGGCTCCGGGATCCAATGGGATGTCGGAGCCTTGGTCATCCCGCCACGTCAAGAAGATGACGAATAGGGTGACCGGGCGAATGACGACTCGGCGGAACGTCGCGCCCGGCGGGCAGAAGACGAGATCTCCGTACGTCGCCGTCCCTTCCTGGTCCCCGATTTTATAGTAGAATGACCCGTCTTCCACAGCAAACAAGATCCACGACGAGTGGACACTTTCATATTGCATGAACTTCTCGCGATGCACCCAATGAGCGAAATAGGATGAGCGCGGCACGTGGCAATACAGCGGGACGGAAGTCATGGACGGCCCTCTCCCCGACAAGCGTTTTCGATGGAAAATTTGTATATAGTATAGCTCAAAAAAGTGAATGGGAAAACGATTATCGATTGCTTACCATGGAAAACAAGTCAACGAAGAAGAGAGGCTGAAGAAGTGGAAACGTTTCGATTTAACGCGGACGTCCCTGTGACGGACGATTACGACGTGGTCGTGTTCGGAGGCGGTCCCGCCGGGTGCACGGCAGCGATCCAGGCGGCAAGAATGGGCGCGAAAACCGCCCTCATGGAGAAGAACGGCATCCTGGGCGGCACGACTGTCGTTGCCTCGGTCAATTTTCCCGGCTTGTTTCACGCCTGGACGAAGCAAGTGATCGCCGGCATCGGCTGGGAGCTCATCGAGGAGACGGTGCGGCGCGGGGGCGCCGTGCTCCCGGATTTTTCCGTGCAATATGCGCACCGGAACCACCCCAAGCACCAAATCATGGTGAACCGGTTTATTTACAGCGCCGTGCTGGACGATACTTGCCAATCCGCAGGCGTCGATCTCCGACTCCATGAAATGCCGGCCGCGATTCAAGAAGGAGGGAATTGGAGACATATCCTCGTGACGGGAAAAAGCGGGCTGAGCCTCATCCGGGCCAAGAAGCTGATCGACGCCACCGGGGATGCCAACATTGCGGAGATGATGGGGTACCCGCTCGAGCAAGGAGAGACGTTGCAGCCCGGCACGTTGGTATACCGAATCGACGGTTACCGGATGGAGGATGTCGACTCCGCGCAACTGCTTCGGCAGTACGAAGAGGCGTCAGCCGCTGGGGAAATCCAAACGACGGACCATTCGCCCGGCCAGATTCCTTTTCTGAAAGAGCTGTCTCGGGGCGGGAGCAATTCTATTCACATCAAGGGGATCGACGGCTCCACCTCCGAGTCGAAAACGGCGGCGGAAGTGAAAGCGCGGCAGGCGTTGCTGCGGGTGTACACTTTTTTACGTAAAATTCCCGGGTGCGAGCAGCTGAAGATCTATCATTTTGCCAACGAATGCGGAGTAAGAGAGACGAATCGAATCGTCGGGGAAAAGAAGGTGACGCACGAAACGTATACGAGCGGGTATGTATGGCCGGATGCGGTCTGCTACAGCTTCTACCCGATCGATCTGCACCACGTGTCGAGCAATACGATCGACATTCGGCCGCTCACGGAGGGAACGGTCCCGACGATTCCGTATGGTGCGCTGGTGCCCCGCTCCAGCGACCATCTGTTGGCGGCAGGGCGCTGCATCGCAGGCGACCGGGAAGCGAATTCCGCCTATCGGGTGCAAGCTTCTTGCATGGCTACCGGGCAAGCGGCGGGAGTGGCAGCGGCGCTGGCTGCCGGCAAGAACGTCTCGGTGCGAGACGTCGACATTGAAGAAATCCGCGACCATCTGGTCAAATTCAACGCTATTGTACCGCCGATAAATTGGAGGGGCTGACATTGAACTCATTTCATTCTCGATGCTTCAGAACGATCGGTGCGCTGCTGATGGCCGTCATGGTCACCGTGGCGTGCAGTTCGGGAAAACCGGCAGAGCCGGCCAAGAGTGCCGCCGATGCAACGACCAACTCCAACACTGGCAGTAACAAGACTCAGCAAGCTCCCGCTTACAAGGCCAGTACCGACCCTGTCACCATTACATTTTACAACGCCGGAAACATCAATTCTTACTATGAGCAATATATCGCGGAGCATATTCACAAGAAAATGCCGCACGTTACGATCGACTACATCCGTCAAGCGGGGGACATCACGTTAACGAACACCATCGCATCGGGAACGATCCCGGATGTCATCTATATGGTGTCGACAGCGATCCCTGCTTACAAGGAACTGGGTGTCCTCGGAGAACTCGACTCTCTGGTAAAATCGCATCAGATCAACATGGGCAATTTGCTGGACGGTCTGGAAGCGAGCACGCGGATTTATGGGGAACACGGGGAACTGCTGTACATGCCTTGGGGGTTGTCCAATTGGGCGACGTACTATAACAAAGATATTTTTGATCGGTTTGCCGTCGAATACTTGAAGAACGGAATGACGTGGGACGATATTTATCAGAAAGCGAAGCAGCTGACCCGAACCGACAGCGGGGTGGATTACCGCGGGTTCGACTTCAATCCGGATCGGCCGATCCAGTCCAATCAGCTTTCGATGCCGTTTGTCGATCCGAAGACGGGCAAGGCGGTGGTGAATACAGCCGGTTGGAAAAAGTTATTTGAGACGTTCGGGCAATTTTATCGCATTCCCGGAAATGAGCCGGCCAAAGATCGCAAAGTGGCTGATTTCCATACCGGCAAGGTGGCGATTATCGCCGGTGCGACGCAATTCCCCCAGCTGATCCAGAGAATCAACAAAGGGGAAAAGATCAACGTGGACATCGTTTCGTTCCCGACCTTCCCCGAAGCGCCGAAGACGAGTCTGCAAACCGTGACGGCAGGCTTCGCCATTCCGGCTCAGAGCAAGCACAGGGATCAAGCGATGGACATTATCCAATTGATGCTCTCTGACGAAGTGCAGAAAGAAGGGGCGGAAATTCTTCGCTTGCCGGTCGTCAAGAATAAGGAAGTGTACCAGACGCTGGGGCAGGCGTACCCCGAGCTGAAGAGCATGAATCTCGGGGCGCTGACGTACAACTCCAATGCGGTGACGAAGTCGGTGACGGAATACGACGACCTTTCCCAGAAGGTGCTGAATCAAAAGTTCGATCAGTACAAAGAAGGGAAAGCGGACGTGAACACGTTGCTGCGGGAGGCGGAGGAAGAGATCAATAAGAAGATTGCCGAAGTGAAGCAGCAGTAGTGGGGGGAATGGGCGTTGCGCGCTGGGGCGCCCACGTTTCGCGCTGCAATTCAACTTTTCCGAATTGCGGCGGCTGGGCCGCAGAGGCGGTTTCGCAAGTTGAACCACGTATAGCTCATAACGGAAGGTTAAACAAACACTAAGCGGGTGGCCGCATCGGCCACCCGCTTAGTGTTTGTCACAATGTTCCCGCACCTACGCGAGCGGCTGATCCGGGTCCAATACATCCCATCCCGCGGGCGGGCGCCCGAAATCGGGGATGTCCAGCCGTTCGCCGCCGCGGAGGCACGAGTCGTGCGCGATCAATCCGGGAATCACATATTTCGCCGCTTCCCAAGCATTCACAGGCGGCAGCTTGCCGGTAACGACCGCCTTCGCAAAATCGTCGACCAAAAACTGATGCGAGCCCAGGTGCCCGTTGCGCAGCCCGACGAATGAACGCGGGAGCCGATGCACCGGCTGAACTTTGGCGAACTGGCTGTCGAAATCGCGCCTCATCGCCTCGTGCAGTTGTTCTTCCGACCCGCTCGGCTTAAACTTGTAATTTCTGGCGCAGTGAAGCAAATCGGTCAAATCCTCCACCTTGCGATCCTGCGTCGTCCACACCTGGCTGCCGCTATTCTCCTCGTAGGACGCCTTCGTGCCGTACATAGTCATCGGATTGCCGCTGAAGCGGCTCCACCAACCGACCCGGCGAAATTCATTGATTCTCAGCATGCCTCCGTCCGACGTCTGCATCAGCGCCGACTGGTTACTGAACGGATTGTCCCACAGATTGCCACCCTTCTGGAAAATTCCGTCTTCATGGCGATCAACATACCCGACGCAGCTGACTGTCGTAGCTCTTGCACCTGTCACAGAAAGCACCAGGCTCGTCGAATGGGTCGGATAAAACATCGGTGGAAACCCCGCCACCTGCTTCCAATTGTCGCCGCCGGAATGCTGAAACGCCTGATAGAAACCGTGCTCCATATCATGCAAATAGTTGCCTTCCCCGTATACGAATTCGCCGAAATCGCCCGCCCGAAATCGCTGTCGGCAATAAACTGCGGAAGGGTAATAATAACTCGTCTCGCCATTCATATAAATGAGTCGCGATTGTTCCACGAGCCGAATAATTTCCGTGATCTCTTCGGCTTTCGATGCCATCGGCACGGCGCAATACACATGCTTCCCCGCCTTCAACGCCTGAATCGCCATTGGCCCGTGCAATTGCCGCTGGGCAAAAATCGCGATCGCATCGACGTCGGAAGCGCACAATTCATCGAGACTTCCGAAGGTGCGGGTGATTCCGAATTGCGCCGCCTCCTGCCGCCGTTCCTCCACCAAGTCCGCCAGCACGACTTCGTCCACCAGCGGATGCGCCTTGAACAATGGGATGAATGCCTGTCCGAATCGGCCGGCGCCGCAGATGCCAATTTTCATCGTGATCCTCCTGGCGAAAAATCGGCAGCTTCCCGCTTCAACTCAGCTTCCGCTTCGGCGATCACCTGTTTCAAGTATCAAAGGCATCTTCCCTGCCTTCCCAATGAATCACAACCCCAGGGAACGGGATGCCCCGCATCCAATTGTGGTGCCCGAGCACGACGTTCGGGTCTTTCTCCGCCAGGTGCCGGGAGTTCGGATCGGCATACGCCTCGGTCGTACAAGCCGGCATAACAGAGTAAGGATGTCCTTGCACCAACCTATGCATTTTCATCATGAACGCGGTGATTTTATCCGGAGAACACTCGCTTGCCACCACCCCGTCAAACCCTTTAGCCAATATCCCTTTGAAAAAACGTTTCCAATCAATTCGCCCCATCCCCGCGGGCAGGTCGTGGCCAAACCCTAACGTCGGGTCGTGATCCACCGCATGAACGAGACGAACCTTGTCGCCCAACAGCTCGATCACCTTGTCGATACAGTAAGGATCTTCATCGGACTCTCTTCCTTTGTAATTGTGGCTCAGATCGGCGGTGTGGGCGAATTTGGGGTTTTTCCCGATCACTTCAGCCAACTGCGGGATCGTATGAACCTCGCTAACTCCGTTCCCGCTCGACTCGATACACACCGTGACACCGTATTCGGCCCCAACCTCGGCCAGCTCGTGCAGTGCGCGTTCAACTACAGGCAGTTCCTGTTTAATATCCTTCACCGTTCCACTACCCGCATGTACGGTGAAATTCGGGATTCCGAGCACGGACATTCGCCGAAACCCTTCGCGCGTCATCCAAAACCGTTCCCGCCAGTTGGGGGCGTTCAGCGGAACTACCGGGCCGTGTATCCCGGTGATCGTCGTGCCGTATTCGTCCATCGCCTTCTTGATGTCTTCGAGAATGCGATCGTCCCGCATCTGCGCCTCGCTGACATACCGATGCTCCAGCCCGCGGTCGTTGGTGAACAGGTCCGGGTAGTTGCCTTCGACGCCGTCGTAGCCGAGCTGGGCGGCTTTCCTTAGCAAGCCAACAATCCCCAGATGGTTGAAGTCAAAAGAAGCAATCGCGTGTTTGATCATCTTCTTCTCCTCTCGTAGTTACGAACTGTTTTGCCTACTGCAAGAATAAGATGCGCGAGCATCTTTTGCAACAAGTGTTACCTGCCTTAACTCGGCGGTACCGGGTTGGTGCGCTTGTATGTGCGGAAAAATTGCTCCGGATTCCAATCGCTCCGCTCCACATACAAGCCCTCCTCCTGCAGCTTCGCCTTCAGCACATCCGGGGCGAGTCCGCCGTACTTGTCCCAAGCGGCCAGCAACGCCTCAGCATAGCGCGGATCGTCGCAATCCCTTCGCCATAGCTGCATATACAACGGATTGCCCATTCGCACCAGATTGTAGATGGTCATCTCCACGCTGCCCTGCCGCTGCGGCTGCTCCTTGAAGGAGCCGACCATCTCGTGCCCATGGGGCGCCCATTCATGCAATCCGGCGATGATCGAGTCGGACAACTGCGCCCGCTCCGGCGAATCGCTCAGGTTGTCCTGCCGTCCGTGAAGCTGATCGGACTGCAGAATGGCTCGGCCGGGATAGCGCTTGACGAAATACTCCGCCACTTGCGCAGGCAAACGCTTCAAGCCGGGATACATCTGCGAGACAACAAGAATCAGTTCTTTATCCGGAAAACACTCGCCATAATGTCTGATCCAATACCGCCAATTCGCCAGCACGGTTTCTTCTCCAAAGCCATGCGGCTCCAACAAAGACGTCTCCTTGGGCGCATGCATTTCGTCGCCTTTGTAATTGTGGCCCATCACATGCAATGCTGTAAGCCGCGAGTCGGATCCGTACCTAACGGACAGCTCCCTCAACACTTCCCCGAACGTCTCCATGTATACCGGATCCCACAATACCGGCGTCATCCCTTGCGCCCCGCCGACCGTGACCGGTCCTACCTTGGCAGCGCCCGCCTCGTATACCCAATCGGGAGTATGAAATCCGGGGATCAAGGAGAGGTGCACCCTTTTCCCACGAGAGGCCACCTGATCGATCAGCCGCTCCAACTTATCCCAATGGCATACTGTACGACTCGGCTGAAAATTACGCCAAGGCAGACGAAGTTGCACCCCGCTGATCAGCGGGTTGTTGCTAAAAACTTGCTCCATGCTGACAATCTGGTCGTCCATCGTGAAAACCGGCTCCGTATGCGTGAACACGCCCAGAAACGCCGAGCGAACCGGCCTTGCCCTATCTGCCTTCCCTGACGTCTTTGCCGTCATTGCGTCACCCTCCTGCATGCTCATTTCTTGCCGATCGCCGTCTGAATCGCCTTGTTCGCCTGCTCTTCCGCTTCCCTCAACGCCGTGTTGATGTCTTTGCCGCCGATGACTTCCTTCATCTTATTGTTGAGCTGCGGCTTAGCCAGCGCATCGTACGGCGTCACGACCGGCAGCTTGGCTGCCGTTGTTTTGAACACGCCTTCGATATTTTTCCCCTTCACCGATTTCAAGTTGGCCGCAAAGCTCTTCCGCAATTGAGGATTGGAGAGCGAGCTGATCCGCCCGTCATTGCTCGCCAACGTCTGCACGTCTTCCGACACTAGCGTGGACAGCACGTCGAACGCCTCTTGCTTGTGCTTGCTGGAATTGGAGATCGTCAAGATGTGCAGGTTGATTTCCTGCCCCCTGCCCCGCGCTTCCTGGAAATTGGGGGTGGAGACCATATCCCAGTTCATCACGTCGCCCCCGTTGTACATCTCCTCCAGCCTGGCTACCGTCCCCGAGCCGAAGTAGACCGTCATCGCCAACGTCTTATCTTTCAGAAAGGTGTCGACTCCTTTGCCATACAACTTGATGTCGGGCAGATTACCGGGAATATCGTAGATTTCCTTGAGCTTCGTATACACTTTTTGCCAAGACTCGGTGTTCAACTGCGCTTTATTCGTCTTGCGGTCCACCACCGGCAATGACAGCCCAGAACCGATATTGTAGGCGTTGCCCGGATCGATCCCGCGATATTGAACTCCGCCAGACTCACGAGTCACTTTCTTGGCCAAATCAACGGTCTCATCCCAACTCATCAAATCTTTCGGATAGGGCATGGCGAATTTATCGAAAATATCCTTGTTATAGAACATCGCATTCCAGTTGATGGAGAAAGGCAGAGCAAACAGCTCCCCGTTATCCCCGTACATCTGAATTCCCTCGATCGCCACCTTGTCGAATTTGCCCGGATCCAGCTTGTTCTGCTTGACCAGCGGGTTCAGATCAAAGCGGTTGTCGATGCTCGCCAATTGGTTGTACAGCGAATTATTGTCGGTAAACACGATGTCGGGAAAATTCCCCGCCGTCACCAACTCCTCCGGATGAGTACCGTTCGCATTGCGGACAAGGGTCAACGTGATGTTGGGAAATTTCTTTTTAACCGGTTGGACAAAATATTTGTCAAAATCCGCATCCGTCAGTACGGCGCTGAGCTGGTATACGGACAGTTGCACCGGATCGCGCTTCGGTTCCGGCGCTTTTGTTTCTCCAGAGTTGGCGGTGTTCGCCGGCGGCTGCTTCTCGGTTTGGCCCGAAGCGTCCGACGGCCCGTCGCTCCGCCCGCAACCGACAGCGGCAGCAAGCAAGGCTGCGATCATCATCATCGTCAAAGACCATTTCAACATCTTGTTCATGGAAGAACCCCCTATTTAATATGATTAAGCAACGTTTGATTGATTTCTTGAAGATCCTGGGCGTTAGCGGAGTTGTCCGTATCCATATCGTATATTTCCAAAAATTCCGCCCCGAACCGCACCCCGATGTCCATCGCCGCGCGCAGCGAGCCTTTCATCCGAGCCTGGGTCACCGCCGGCGACACCAGCTGATAGCCGGTGCGAATAACGTCCATGTTCTCGTTGATCGTCGCGTTAATCCAATAGTCGGAGGACGACTGCGCGCTCAAAGCATTGCTCATGATACCGAATCGGTCGGAGTACATCTCTTTGCCGTAATCAACCACCCGTTTGACGGTCTCGATTCCTGCCGGGTCGGTCGTCGGCTTGCCGAGAGCAAATACGATCGGCGTTGTCGGAAAAGCGTCGGCGTACAGATCGATCATGTCCTTGGCCGCTTGCTCCCAGGCGGTCAGCCCCCCAGCTTGGTCGAACGCGGCGGTATCCTTGGCATTCGAAGTAAAGAACGTCTCGACATCCCGCCCCAGCCCGCTAATGACGACGTAGGATAACGCCGGATCGGAATCGTAGCGCGCCCCCATCTCGCGAACAAGCTCGCTATATTTGGCCTTGAACACCGGATCCCACGGCAACGGGAACATCATCGCCTCGCCGTTCGACCAAGTCAGACGGAGACCCTGCGCCCCCTCGCCATAAACCCAACTTGGAGCGTTGTTGCCAACACTGACAGAGATGGCGAGAAGCTTGCTTTTCGCATGCGCCAATTGGAGCCCTTGCTCGAAATGGGAAAAGTCGTATGCGCCTTCTTTCGGCTCCACTTTGTCCCACACCGTGCGGATGCGCAATCCCGTCGTGTTTGGGTTGGTCCAATTTTTCAAAGACAAGTTGACATCCTGCCCGACCAGATCCCCTTTGATCAACACGAAAATCCCTCTGGCTGTATCCTTAACCATCCTCGGTTGTTCGATTGGAGCCTGCACGGTCGGGACCGGTCCGGTAATCCCCAACATTGCGAGACATAAGACAATGAGTGCAGGCGCTTTCACCCTGAAGTTCATCGGCCAGCTCACTCTCCCCCTAATATCATAGTATCAAGTTTTGCCGGGAAAAGCTTATTCCTAATTTCGAAAAAGTTATGGTATCTTTGGATTAGTCGAAAATAGGACGGTGAACTTCAGATGGGAAAGAAGATGGGGAGGGACGATACGCCGAGGCGGCTGTTGACCCATCGATTTTTAAGCGAAGCGTTGCCTTTCAACATTCACCCGCATACGCTGGACATGCCGTTTGAGCTGCATTGGCACGAATTTTTCGAAATGACCTATGTTTGGGAAGGGCAGGGGGTGAACCGGATCAACGGCTTGGAATGCCCGCTGGAGCCTGGCGCTCTGTTCCTGCTGACGCCTTCCGATTTCCACGAAATTTTCGGGAACGAGCGGACGCCCCTGCAGATGGTGAATGTGCATTTTACAGAGCGGATGATTGGCGAGGAAGTGCTGAACTTGATCTTCCAGACAACGGGAAGCCGACGTGACGGTTCCCGGCAATTTACGTTGGAGCCGCCATTGAGGCAGCGGATCGAGGACGAGATCGGGGTGTTGCTGAGGGAATTTCAGCGCAAGGAAGACGGATTCGCCTCGTTCTTGCGGGCGACGTTGGAGAGGATCCTGCTGGAGCTGCTGCGCCTGATGCGCCGCCACGTACGCTACCCGGAACGGAATCCGTTCACCGGGTACAAGCCCGCCATCCGCCAGGCGCTTCTGTTCATACACACCCACTTCCGGCAGCCCATGTCCCTGGAGAGCGCGGCGAAGGAAGCCGGCTTGACTCCCGCTTATTTCAGCACCAGCTTCCACCACTCGACCGGCATCCCGTTTCAGAAATATATTCAGGAATTACGGCTGGAATTTGCCCGCTCGCTGCTGCATGGAACTTCCGTATCCGTCACGGAAATTTGCCACGGCGCCGGCTTCAGTACTTTGACCCATTTTGAGAAAATATTCAAAGAAAAGTACGGAGTGTCGCCTAAGCAATATCAGCAACGAAGCACACAGCGGTCGCTCTAGCCTCGGCAAGGTGGGGCTGCAAGTTTGTCTTTCTCATTGTTCATATGCCCCCTGCGGTTATTTTCACTACTTGATTGGTGCGGGCCGACTCATAGCAAGCGAAGACCGCCCGGAACGACGGCAAATAGCGCTCTCCGGACGTTTCGAACTCTTCGCCGCGAAGTAACCCGTCGACGAAATGCTGCAGCGCGGCGGCGACGCCTCCTCCCAGCCATCCGGGCGGGATCGGGTACTCGTGGCGCCGTTCGGCGCCTCCTCTTGGCGTATACAGAATCTCCCCATTTTCCAACAGCCGCAGCTTGCCCATCGTACCTTCCAATGTCAACATCCCGTAAGTGGGCGAGCGCACCACTTCCATGTACGTGGTCCGGTTGGCATCGAAAATCGCTGTCATCCCCCTGGCAAAATTGAACTGGATGATAGCCAGATCTTCGCCGCGGATGATCGGGTTCACGGTGCGGGTTTGGCAATAGAGGCTTGCGATCTCGCCGAACAGATAGCGGAACGTATCGATCCAGTGCACCCCCGTCTCCGCAATGAGAAAGCGCTCCATCTCCTTAAAATACGGCTGCAACGGATACGGTTCGTCCCCCCAGCCGTCGCCGGGGCGCATTGCGAAATACGCGGTATAGACATCCCCGAGCAGCTCGCGGCGAATCATCCCGGCGATTTCGCGATACCAAGCCTGCCAGCGCCAGTTATCGTTCACCATCAAAGGGACGCCCCTCACATGGCAATAGCGAACCATCGCCTCCCCGTCCTCGTACGTCGGGGCGAACGGCTTCTGGCACAGGATCGGCA
>JAJFMO010000162.1 GCA_020697475.1 Paenibacillaceae bacterium
AACGATCCGAGTGAACCTACAATAGAACATTTTTATAAAAAAGGAGACGGCCCCCATGGACAACATCCTGGAGCAACTAGAATCCCACATTCGCGAGCGCTACGAAATCGCCGACGACGATGACGAATTCACGCCGGATGTACACCTGTTCGACTACGGCTACATCGATTCGATCGGCGCCACCGCGCTGATCGCTCACATCGAGGCGACCTACGGCATTCAGATTACGAACCAGGATCTCATGCTGTACCCGCTGAACACGATTAAAGAAATCGCCACCCTGATCCACAAGAAAGTTTCCTGACCAAAGCTTCGCCAACACCATACTAGACTGCGAGGAACGTTAACCATGGAATGCGTCGTGTCCCTGGAACGGCTGGCTCCCGGCCAGCATGGCCAATTAAAATACGCTTGCGCCTTCGTGGACGAGCACATTGACTCGATCGACGTCGACGAGCAACACATCCGCATCACCCACCATTCGCCCGGCGGCAACGAGCAAATTGAGCAGCGGGTGAACCGGCTGATCGATCGCTTCTCTAAGGGAGACTTCGGCTTCAAGGAGAACATCCTGTTCCGCCATGAAGGACCGGCTCCTTATCGCGGCGACATCATTGCCGAACTGCACGAGCAGAAGACGATCAAACAACTTGAACCGGGGATGTTTATTTTCCGCGAGCCGTTTACGACACTGATGCGCTTCATGGATCACGCGTTCGTGACCAAGGTGGGACGGCGCTTCCCGGTGAAGGAAGAGTCGTACCCGGCGGTGATTCATTGCGAAACGCTGAATAAGACGAACCACTTCACGTCGTTCCCCGAGCATATCCATTTCGTCTCCCACCTGCGCGAGGATCTCGATGTGATCGAAGGCTTCTCCCAGTCGATTCGCGAGGCGGGCGGCTGGAAGCAGACCGACGCGCTCGCGCTCGATGCAAACATGCCGCGGCCGGCTTACGCGATGAACCCGTCCACCTGCTACCATTGCTACGAAGGGCTACAGGACGAAGTGCTGGAAGGCGACGGCATCGCCGTGTCGGCTATTTCCAAATGCCATCGTTTCGAGTCGAAAAATCACTCCGATTTCGGACGGCTGATGGACTTCAGCATGCGGGAAATTATTTTCGTCGGGCGACCGGAATTCGTCAAGGAAAATCGCCTGCAGGCGATCGAATATATCAAGGAACTGGCGGCGGAATGGTTCGTTCCAACGCAACCAGGAGATGAAGTACGAGCTCCGGCTCAGCATCCCGTACCTCGGCAAGTCGATTGCTTGCAGCTCGGTCAATTTTCACAGCAACACGTTCGGGAATGCTTTCAACATTAAAGTGGGCAAAAGAGCCGCCGTCACCGGCTGTGTCGGCTTCGGCATCGAGCGCTGGGCGTTCGCGTTCCTGTCGCAATTCGGCTTGGACGAAGCACTTTGGCCGCAACGGTTCCGTGAGGAATTCCGCGCTTGGCAACAAAAATCCATCTAGTATTTGAGTGATCCGTTTGATCCGCAAAAATCGATTCATCATCGTTCTGCTGCTCCTCGTGGCTGCAATCGATCTGGCCTTCGCGATCTGGAATCCGATGGTCACTTCTCGCCGTTTTTATAAAAATGATTTCACCAAAACGCTCTTCCACCACGACTGGGTCGATACGGGCGCGGTATTCTACGGCAATTCGGCGGTGACCGCCGCCTACATCGAGGAGCAGTCGAGCTCGGGGCTCGTCGAGATGGGCATGTCGTACGGCAAAATCACCGACCTGAAGCAAATTCTCAGCCGCTCGCTGTACCACGTGCAGGGGCAATTGGTCGTCGGAATCGACGTTCATACAATGCTGGACAAGCTGCCGACGGACGATACGTACGTCTGGTTCAAGCCGTGGTATCAGCCGTATTTGTTTTATTACCGCGCTTATTTCCGCGATTCGGGCGGCGAGTTCTTGCGCAATTTGCTGCACGGCAGCCTGGCCTATGAGCCTCGCTGGATCGATAAGGAGCTGTACTACGGCCATCAATCCGACGAAGAGATGCAGGCCAAGTGGAACGACTATGACAAAAGATTCGGCTGGATGACGGTCGAGGACGACCTGCGGGATAATGTCGATGCGCTCGCTTGGGTGATCGACTATGCCAAGCAGCACAATCTTCCGCTCAAGGTGATCTGGATGCCGTGGGACAAGGCGTTTCCGCTGCCGCCTTACGTGGACCCGCTTCGTCAGAAGGTGAACGCGATGCTGACCGACTCGCAAATTCCGACGCTCGACTTGATGCAGCATTACGAGCCGCAATATTTCAGCGACCTGGTGCACTTGAACCGTGAAGAAGGCGCTCCGCTGTTTACCAAGGAGGTGGATCAATGGCTTCTTTCCTTCGCAAATCCATCGAAATTATCCTCTACGCCGTGATGGTGATCCTCATCATGATCCATTTTACCGGCAAAGGATTGTTTATTTATGAGGGGTTTTAACCGATGTGGTATTTGAACCTGACGGCGATCGGCGCCTTGGCCGGGATGGCCCTGGTATTGCTGCTGACCCGCCGTTGGCCGCAAAACAAACGGATTCTGATGCTCGCGTTCAACTTGTGCTTTCTGCTCGTGTTCGACTGGAAGCTGCTTGTTTTCTACGTGATTTATACGCTGGCGAATTACTTCTGCTTCGACTTTCTGTGCCGGGTCGGGCGATGGCGCGCCGGGTGGTTCGTCGTGCTGATCGCCGCCAACGTGGCCGCCGTGTCCTGCCTGCGTTTCTACGGCATCCTCACCTTGCACCATCTGGCGTTCACGCTCGGCATCATCTATAACGTGCTCAAGGTGATCGATGCACTCTATTTCGCTTACTATTTCGGCAAGGATGGCAAAGCCAAAGCGCTTGATTACGCCAACTTCGTGCTGTTCATCCCGACGTTCACTTCGGGCCCGATCCTGAAATTTCGCGATTTCCTCAACGACATTAAGCTGCCTTACCAGATGACTGCGGAGCTGTTCGAGTCATGTGTTAAGCGAATCATTCTTGGACTGTTCAAAAAGGTCGTGATCGTCCCCTACATGTGGACAGTGTTCGACAACGTACTGAAGCAGCCGGAGCTGCATACCCAGCATTCTTTCTTCCTTATGGTGTGGTTCTACGTACTCATCTATTTCGACTTCTCCGGCTATTCCGACATCGCGATCGGCTTCGGGCGGCTGATGGGCTACACGGTGCCGGAAAACTTCAAGCGGCCGTTCCTCTCGCCCACGTTTACGCAATATTGGCGCAACTGGCACGCCACGCTCGGCGACTGGTTCCGCGACCATATCTTCATGCTCGTTTCGCGGCAAAACCCGACCCGGCTGATGGCCGCGGGCCTGGCGATGATCATCATGGTATCGATCGGCTTGTGGCACGGGTTTTCTTGGCTGTTTCTGCTGTGGGGGGTATATCACGGAACGTTGCTTGCCTTGGAAAATGTGTTCAAGCTGACGACCGTCAACAAGCGTAAAGTGTCACGGACGTATTACTACTTCCGCTGCGCCGTCGTGCAATTGTGCGTCGTACTAGCGGTCATCGTGTACAGCGAGAACTACGATACCGTACTGCGCATTTATCGCGGATTGCTGTCTCTACCTTCATTTTGACGGCGTACAATGGTACAATGAGGAAGAAATGAAGGAGACATGCAAGTTGGCCATATCTAAAATTTTTCGGAGGTGCAACTCATGAAGTTAGGCGTATTTATGGTTTTATTTGCCGGAAAACCTTTTGAAGAAGCGCTCGACTATATTGCATCCAAAGGGTTGGACGCGGTGGAGATCGGAGCCGGCGGCTATCCGGGCAACGCGCATTGCGACGCCAAGGCGCTGCTCGCCGACGAAGGCAAGCTGAAGGCGTTCAAGCGGGCGGTCGAATCCCGCGGACTGATGATCAGCGCGCTCAGCTGCCACGGCAACCCGCTTCACCCGCAGAAAGACATTGCCCGCGAGTTCCATGACAGTATGATCGATGCGATTCAGCTGGCGCAGAAGCTGGACGTGCCGGTCGTCAATACGGTCTCCGGTTGCCCCGGCGACCACGAAGGCGCCAAGTACCCGAACTGGCCTGTCGCTCCTTGGCCGAACGATTACCAAGAGATCCTGACATGGCAATGGGAAAATAAAGTGATTCCATACTGGACAGAAACCGCCAAATTCGCGTCCAATCATAATGTGAAGATCGGTCTGGAATTGCACGGCGGCTTTTCCGTACATACGCCCGCTACGCTGCTGCGCTTGCGTGAAGCAGCCGGCGAGACGATCGGGGCGAACCTCGACCCGAGCCATATGTGGTGGCAAGGCATCGATCCGGTGCAGGCAGTGCAAATTCTTGGCCGTGCAGGAGCGATCCATCACTTCCACGCCAAAGACACGACGATCGATCCGGTGAACGTCAACAAGCACGGCGTGACCGACATGCAGTCGTACGCGATGATGCTCGACCGGGCCTGGCAGTTCCGCTCCGTCGGCTACGGCCACGATGTCAAAGTATGGGCCGACATCATCAGCGCCCTGCGCTTGACCGGCTACGACTACGTCGTCAGCATTGAGCATGAGGACGGGCTGATGTCCGTCGACGAAGGCTTCACCCGTGCGGTGCAGAACCTGCAGCAAGTAATCATTCGCGAGCCGTTAGGCGAGATGTGGTGGGTGTAAGATAGGGGAAAGGGAGGCCTTGGGCCTCCCTTTTCTTTCATTTCCCATTACATATCACGCTTCAAGGCATTCGGCGCAGCCTCTTATAATTCCCTTGTTCGTCAAATTCCCATGGATAAGGTTCTGATAGAACCTCTACTTTCGCATTCGCCGCCAAGCCATTCAAACAAGGCTGCGCGACTTCGATTTCTTCCAATTCAAGCGTGTTTTTTATCCTCACGATTTTCGCCATCTGCGGCGATATCCGGTAGCAGGTCTTAAGCGCCAACGCCAAGGCATCCCAGTCTGAATTCATGATCATGGGAATCTTTCCCCCATCCAATACGGTCGAAGGTGATCGTCAGCAACCAGCAGGACAATATTGGGTTGCTTGCTATTCGATCGGCTCATGTTGCGTTGTCCCTTCCAAGGAATGATTCACAGCAGCTTATTCGTTCTTTCTCTTTGCCGATAGGCAGGGCGGCCTTGGCCTTTCGGTCCGGCCAAATATTGCTGCCCGCCTCCGTCTACTTCTTCATGTGTACCGTCAAGCATGGGATCGACATATCGCACGAACCAATTGTCCAGTGCAGCTTTCAATTCCTGTTGAATAGGAAGTTTATCCGACTGACCGTATAGATTTGTTTTTTCATGCGGGTCATTCACAAGATCAAATAATTCATGCGGACCGTAGGGGAACCGGTGTACATACTTCCATTGATTTGTCCGAACCATCCTTACCGGGCCATATTCATCAAAAACAACCACATGTTCCCGCGATTTCTGTTCCTGGCCGAGCAAGTCCCCCAAGAAACTTTCCCCGGGCAAAATGTCCGATTCAGCATTTTCCAAATTGAGATAGTCCAGCAAGGTAGGCATAAAATCATACCCGCTTACCAAAGATTTCGATACATTGTTCTGCGGAATCCGACCGGGCTGGCTGAATATAGCGGGCACTTTGACAGAAGTATCATACATATTGATCGGTAGAGTCCCGTTCCCTTTTCCCCAGATTCCATGGTGTCCCAGATTGAACCCGTTGTCTCCCATATAAACAATCAATGTATCTTCGCGAATACCCAGTTGTTCCACCAGATCGATGATTTTTCCAATGCAAATATCCATGGCCGTAACGGCCGCAAAATAAACTTTCATATCCTCACGCGGAACGCTGACGTTTTCCCGCTCCGGCGTCGTAATAATCCAGGGATGATCTTTCTCCAACGGAATGGAGTCAAACCTGCAATCCTCGTAAGAATCAATAAGCTCCTTAGGATGATTGTTTTTCCATGGACGATGCGGATTCGTATAATTAACACTTAAATAGAATGGCTGTGTATCGGTATGTCTTTCCCGTATAAACGATAAGGCTTCTTCCGTTATCACCTCGGTTAAATAGCCGGTTGTTTTTTCCTCAATGCCGTCGCGAATAATGGGTGAGTTGTAGTAAGGTCCTGCGCCACGTTCGGTGACAACCCAGTGGGAAAAACCTTTCTGAGGGACATAGCTATTGCCCAAATGCCATTTGCCGGTGATGCCGCATACGTAACCGTTCTTAGCCAAAATGTCCGTATATCCCGTCATTCCTTGCAAATACTCGATACCGGTCGCTTCTTCTCCTACAGACTCCGGGTCATGGGGGCCATTCCCGCTGAAGAGCCAGTCGTGTATACCGTGTTGCGAAGGAATTCTGCCTGTCAACAGAGAGGCTCTGGCCGGCGAACAAACCGGGGAGGTGCAGAAAAAGTTATCATATCTGACTCCTTCCCTGGCCAAACGGTCCAGATGGGGCGTACGTATTTCCTTATTGCCCGCACAACCCATCGCCCATGCCCCGTGATCATCCGATAATATGAATATAACATTCGTTTTTTTGTTCATATCTCACCAACCTGCCCTTCCTGAAAGTTATTGCCCAATGATAAGGGCATCTTGTTACTGTTTCCTTCTTTGCATCTCCGCTGCGATCTGCGTATTGGCGGTTTCCTCCGCTTCACGCAGAGCCGTATTAATATCGGTGCCATCAAGCACTTTCTTTTGAATTTGAATAATTTGGGCTTTCGCTATTTCTTTGTATACGGATGGAGGCGTTTCCGCAGCAGGAGTGAGCTTGAATATCGCTTCAATATTTTTGCCTTTAAGCGTGACCAGGTCTTTACCGAAATTTTCTTTGATATTTGCGTCTTTCAGGCTGCTCAGCCGAGCTTTTCTGGTCATGGCAAGTTGAACCTCTGTGCTTGTCGACTCTGCCAACACTTTGGCCGCTTCCTGTTTATATTTGCTGGTAGACGAGACCATCAAGAGATGCAAATCGATCGACCATGCTTTCCCTGGGGCTTCTTTAAAGGTAGGAACGGTGGCAATATCATAATTTATATCTACCCCCTGATTATGCATTTCCTCAATTTCCCCGATTCTTGGCCCGTAATTCACCAACATCGCCAGATTGCGGTCCTTGATGAACGCATCTTTAGCCACACTCTTGCCGACATTTCCCGGAATGGCCTTAAGATCTCGATATACTTCGAATGCCCGTTTCCATCCATCCGAGGTCAGAGCAGCTTTGTTCGTCTTATAATCGATAAAGGGGACGGACATCTGCATTCCAAATCGATTGATATTTTCCGTATCCAAACCAAGGTATTGGACACCGTCCGATGTTCGGGTCACCTTCTTGGTTAAATCAATGGCTTGTTCCCACGTCATCCCATCCTTCGGGTAAGCGAGAGCGAACTTGTCGAATATATCTTTGTTGTAATAGAGCAAAGAAAAATTGATCGAGAAGGGAACAGCCAATAATTCACCTTTGCTGGAGAAATTTTTGATCATATCCATGCCGACAGGGTCAAACTTCCCGATGTCCACACTATTCTCTTTAAGAAGTTGTGTTAAATCAATCGGAACTCCGAGATCGATTAATTCCAGAATATTTTTATCCCCGCCTGTGAAGATCAGATCCGGCATGCTTCCCGAGGCCACCAATTGAGCAGGTTGGGTTCCATCCCCGGCATGGATCAGTTCGAGTGAAATGTTGGGATACTTCTTTTTTACCGGGTCCACCATAAATTCTTTAAACTCGCTGTCGCTAATATTTGCAGCTAACTGCAATACCTTTAATGTGACCGGACCGCTGCTTATGTCGCTGCTTGGGCTTTTTGTGTCATTGTTGTTCGCGGTTGTATTAGAACTGCAGCCTGAGAAAACGATCGCGGAAATCGAAATACAAATTAGGGCTAATTGTAATTTCTTCATATCCAACTGCTCCTCACGTATTGTGGTTAGATCTAATTCATTCCAGCGCGTCAACAATCATTCGAATCAATTTCAGGTCTTCTTTTGCGTCCTCGATTGACGTCTTTGGTTGCTTTCCTTCAGTCACCACCTTATGGAAGTATTCCAGTTCCACCGTATATGCATCTTTGAAGCTTGGGCGGTTTTCTGTCCGGCGGAACGCTTCGTTGACCGTTTCTTCGACGATTCTGGTTGTCGGCAAATGGCGAATGTAAGGGGTGTCGTACTGGACTGTGACAGCCTTTTGTTCGCCGTATACTTGAATATGGGCATCAAATCTGCGATTCAGATCCACCCCGGTTTCGAAAGATGCGAAGAACTCCTCATATTCAAAAAGTGCGTTTACGAATTTCCCTTCGTTCCACTGAACGGCGGATACCACTCGTTTCGGGAAACCGATGATTTCCCTCATAGCCGACAAGTCGTGACAATTCAAACCGAGCATATGCCGATAAGCGTTTTGCCCGATAAGCGTTTTGCTTGACCCGAGGCGCATTGTCGGTTGCCTTCTCCAGCATCCGCAGTGTGCGCTGCCGACGATCCAGCACAGCTTCAGGCGGGATATCCAAGGGGCGAAGAACATGACTTGTCTCATCAATAAACAACCGTCCGGCACCGATCAAGGATCGAACTCGCACGTAATTGATGCGCCCAAGTTGTCTCACTTCCTCGACAGCCTCTGTAAATGCGGGGGCAAACCGCCTCATATAGCCGACCATCGCTTGTACCCCTGCGGCATCCCTGGCTTTGATGATCGAATTTGCTTCTTCCATCGTCAGGCAAACCGGTTTTTCGATCAACACATGTTTCCCTTGGGTCAGAGCGGCAATCGCGTATTCCGCATGATACTCATCGTTGCTTAGCACGAACACTGCATCCAGATTCGCCTGGCTGACCATTTCGAAAGCGTCTGTATACCTGTGAGCCACGTTGTATCGTGTTCCGATGGCTTCCAGCAGCTGCCCGGAAATATCGCAGATCGCACCAAGTTCGTAACGGTCTGACAGCGCTTCCATAATGGGCAGATGAATAATTTGCGCTACACTTCCCAACCCAATCATGCCAACTTTGATTTTTTCCAAAAACGTTTCCTCCTGACTGAGCAATCCAGTTCTAATCATTTGACTTATCGCACAATATGAAGATCATGAACAAACAAATGAATCATGTTTACATTATAAAAATATTAAATTATTATGGGAATGAAGTTTCTTTCAATTGTTGACTTATTTTTCAACTGATTGGGGTGTTGTTAGTATGGATAAACCTCTTCCCTTCATCGTTGTGGGGTATTCCGTGCACAGGAAACCTTTTTTTGTTGATAAAACATTTCAGTCGTATCTGTTACGGTTGCAGGCAGAGGGCAGTTGTGATGTGACGTTGAACGATACTTATCATGTACTAAACCCTGGCGATTTGCTTCTCTGCAAGCCGAACGACCATTACGTGTTGAATATCGGCGCAGCGCAGCAGGATGTCGGCAAAAAAACGGTACGCAGCAGCGATTATTACTTGAACTGCGATAACTCTTGGATCGCCGGTTGGTGGGATGCCACTACCCCGGCCAAAATTCATGTCGGTATGGACGAACAATTGATCAATATTTGGAAGACGTTGATTTACGAGAAACGGAAAATGGTCGATGCCGACGAAGAAATTCAAGAACAATTAATCCGGTTGCTCTATCTGTCAGCAAAGCGCCTGATCAAAAACCATATGGGAAGTAAAGAACAAGTCTATCTGCCTTATCGGATAAAAAATTATATAGAAAAAAACGCCACCAGAAATTTGAAGCTGCAAGAAATTGCTCAGTTCGCCGGTCTCGGAGTTACACGGTCCTCGCAAATATTCAAAGACACTTTCAATCAAACGATTATGGAATACGTCATCAATGTGAGATTAAACATGGCCAAAGAGCAGATTGTGCTTAATGTTGCCAATTTGGAGGAAATTTGTTATTCCAGCGGTTTTCAAACGTACTCTTACTTCAGCCGCTCTTTTCACTCCAAATTCGGCATGTCGCCAAGAGAGTTCAAACAAAAGAACAAGTTGCAGTGAATATAAAGCAGCAGCATCCGCTTGTTCAACAGTTGCTTCTGCATTACTGCTTCAATACTTTAATTCGTCGTTGTAATCTTCAGCTTTGTAAAAGAATACGGATCAACAGTCATGCCGCTAATGCCCGAAGCCGTGACCGGTCTTTTGAACCGGTGTAGTGTTAATGATATAGACGTGAATCAGCATGCCTTCTTTCGCATAAGATGGGATCAAGCCGCCGGAGAAAAACATCGTAAACAGGGATAGGGAGAAATCGCTTACTATGTAAATATGTGCATTCTCTTGCGGCATGTCGATGCGTTTATCGACCTCATATAGGCCAAAAAACATTAAGCCCCAGGCTATGCCTGGGGCTTAATGTTTGAGTTTATCCTAACAGCCGTTTAAGCCTCCGTGGTGGCCGTTCAGCGCCGACCCAATACTAGCCACCTAACCGCGACTCACCTTCAGCAACACCGTGCCATGCGCTGGCACATCGACGGCTGTGTACGAGCCAACGAACGCCCCCAGATTCTCATGCAGCCAGAGATCCCATACTTCGTACATCTCGTCTTCCAGCCGAAAATCCGCATTATACGCAACCTCATGCCAATTTACCGTCATGTCCGCCGCACCGGCCGTATCGTTCAGTAGCAGCACAGCCATGCTGCCGTCCGCAAGCGGCTTCGCCCAAACTTCCAGCCCGTCCTTCTCGACGACCGGTCTGCCATGCTTTCCGAGCGGATCCTGATTCACGGCGATCACTTCTTCGTTGCTCAACACCCGCAGCGCATCCCGGTTTTTCTCCATATCCAGCAAATCCAGGCCGAAGATCAAAGGCGATGCCATCATCGCCCATACATTGAAGTTGGAAACAGACTCGGTCAACGTCAGCCCGGGATCCCCAACCACCATACAATCCGGATCGTTCCAACCGCCCGGACCCGCGGCCTCCCATGACCGGGTGTTTTTTCTCGCAAAATCCATAAAATTGTCCCAGGAGGCTCCGCCGGCGTGGTTGGCGATGTTGTGGATATCGAACGTCGTCCGCCACATATGCCCGATTTCCGCTTCCCAACCGAAAAAATAGTAGTTGGATATGCTGAACAAGAAGTCCTTACCTGCATTGTCCATGAAGTATTTGATTCGCTTGTACATATTTTCCGGAGTCGTGTAGCCGCCGCATCGATCCATCTTCAAATAGTCGACGCCCCAATCTTTATACTGCTTCAGATGCAGGCGTTCATAGCCATAGGCCCCGACATACTGCTTAACACAGTCCATGATCCCTGGCAAGACGTGCAATCCGAACTTCAAGCCTTTGCTATGGGCGTAATCCGCCAGTTCCTTCATGCCTTCCGAGCCGCCGAAATATCGGTTAGGTACAACAGTGCCGTCCGGTTCCAACCAATTTTGTCTCCAGCCCCCGTCGACCACAACATACTCATATCCCAAATCCCGTAACGACTTACCATTTTCTGAAAAAGGCGTGCACATCGCATCGATGATCTTTCTTACGAGCTCGGCCGTCACCACTCTTCCGAAGCTGTTCCACGTATTCCACCCCATGGGCGGTGTTTTGGCCAAGCCTTCGACCTTCCCTTTGCGAACCACAGTAACCTGGATTTCCGTGCGCACACTTGGATCTCCGACGGAAGCCACGGCAATGACAGCCTCCCCTTCGGCCACCCCAGTAATCCCCAACTCATTCCCCGACGGATTCACCTGGACGTCGACAATAGGATTGACCGTGCCATCGTACCGACTTTCCCGGACTACCTGACAAGCTACACCGCCTTCGATCCCGTGCAGCTTATCCACAGAGATCGTCATGGTTTCACCGACCCACATTCCGGCAACGTGCATACTCAGTTCAATGCGCGACCTTGTCGCTTTCTTGGCATGGCGGCCGTAATACACTTTGCCGTCGATGACAACATAAGGACGAATATGATACTCCGTATCCGGCGACAAACCTACGATGTCAGCAACCAACCAGCCATCGTCCTCAATTGTTCCGGGGACTTTCCTGTCGTGAATTGTCGGATTGCCGCTCCCGGATAGGACAAAGCCTGCTTCCTGCAAGCTTGCCTTCCCGCCTTTTCCCCAAGAAGCTACTTTGGCTCTTGCCGCCAGTCCGGTAAAGTCCGCTTCCATGCCTTCAGGCGTACAGGCTCGGTGGACATGTATGCGATTTCATTGTTTGCGGACTTCGAGACGGATTCCCCGGTTTGTTCCTTCCCATTCGCAGAGTTCGTTCCACTCGTATTGCCTGTGCATGCAACCAACATGGAAAAAGCCAAAAATACAATAAACCATTTTAGAGGTTGCGCTTTAGTCGTGTGCCCCATCATGTGCACCTCACCTTACTTTCTATATGATATTTCCATTATTGGCGCGGAACCTGCATTAGACAATATCCAAGTGTCGTTTGTTCATTTGTCCAATTGTGAATACCATGAACAAATAACCCCACAAAGTGGAGCCTTGCTTCGAAGCGGATTCAGGTACTTTGCGGGGGCCCCGGATCTTATAAAATCTATAAAGGTAAAAAAGCGGCTCTTGATCATCAAAGATCAAAAGCCGCTGATTTATTTTATGAGTCCGTTACACCTTGGTCAGCTTGGTCAGTCTGCCTGTCGGTACCCACTCGACGATAAAAATATCCCCTTTGGAATTCGTGCAAGCCGCATGGGGGGAAACGAAACGGTCCCGCTTATGCTCTTCCACAGGGCGTCTTGGCCAGCCTTCCTTCATCCACGCATCGTCCGCGCCGAGATGCACGATCAAACGATCCTCTCGGTCAATCAATGTTACACGGCTTCGAAGATCGGGAACAATCAATGCGCCGTCATGATAATCGTAAGAGCCGCAAGGGCGATTCATTTGATCGGTAACGAACGCAATGTGCTCGCCTTCCAGGGTAAACAATTGGAGGCGCTGATTGCCACGGTCGGCAACGTAGATGACGGGAACTTCACCACGGGTATCCACTCGAATTCCGTGCGGATTTTTCAATTGCCCCGCTTCCGTGCCCTTACCGCCCCAAGAACGGATATATTCG